>CAJWNF010000107.1 GCA_913044155.1 uncultured Gammaproteobacteria bacterium | reverse complement strand
CTTAACTGAGCAACTTGTTCTGATTGAGCCAATAATTCTAAGTCTGAACTATAAATCCAGGCAACAATATTTTGTAGCCATTCAGACTTTTGCATGTCAACCTCATAAGGAACAGGTCTAGGAAGTCCAGCAACATTCTTAACACCACGAACAAACCAGTCTTCATTTTTAACAACATAAAGAATAATTTCAGAAATACCCAAGGTTGCAATTGCAAGATAATCAGTCCTTAAACTTAAAGTAATCTTTCCAATCCACCAAGCAGCTCCTGCAGCAGCCAAGCCACCAACTATCCATGAGAAAGCAACTGGAAGACCAAATCCACCCAAATAGCCTGTAATTGCTGGATCTACTTTTTCAATTACATCTGCAGCTTCAGAAAAATAATGCCTCGTAAATAGATAACCAATAACCACAATTGTTGCTATCAGCCATTTATTAAAGCCTTTCTTATTAAGCACTACTCCAGTGACAATAGTTATAGCACCAAGAGCTAGGGCAAATAACATTTTTAAACCACCCGCATCAATAGCTTCGGTAACAGGCTGCTGAGATATCAAAACTACACTGACGCCACCTAGAGCAGCAAAACCCATGATTCCAACATTAAAAAGACCTGCATAACCCCATTGAATATTTACGCCCAGAGCCATAATAGCTGAAATCAAAGATAAGTTAATAATGCCAAGTACCAATGCCCATGATTGGTTTAACCCAACAAATAGAAGCACCAAGCCCATAATTGTAAAACTAATTATTGTTTTATAAGACTGCCATACATTATTAAAATTACTCACCGACTATCACCTTGCCTTTAAATAATCCTGTAGGCCTAATTAAGAGAACAGTTACCAAAATAACAAAAGATATTGCATATTTATACTCAGTTCCAATAAGCTGAACCAAGGACTTAGGATGCATAGAAAGTGGCAACAAATATATTAAAAACTTCTTATAGGCGTAAGTAAGCAGTACCTCAGAAAATGAGACTAAAAAGGCACCCGCTATTGCCCCCAATGGTGACCCAATACCGCCTACGATGACCGAGGCAAAAATTGGTAAAAGCAATAAATGATATTGTTGCGGTGCAAAGCCTTTATCAAGCCCATAAAGTGCGCCAGCTATTGTAGTAAGAGCTGCGACCAGTAACCAGGTTATTTGAACCACCTTATCTGGGTCAATACCAGAGAGAAGAGCTAACTCTTGATTATCTGAATAAGCACGCATAGCTTTTCCAGTTTTAGTTTTTTGTAAAAAATAGAATAGAAAAGCGACTAATAAAAAAGCAATAGTTATGGTTAAAAATTGAGATGTTTTCAGTGCAATTCCCTGCTCAAGCCCAGTAAACGCCTTGAATTCTCTTACACTAAAAATAAATCTCTCACCATCTTCAAATCTTTGTGGAGCAGCTCCTAATATAAACCTAACTATACCGCCCGTAATAAACATAACGCCTATTGATGCTGTAATACCGACAATATTCTGCTTAGCCTTTATTCTGCGATAGTGCCTGTAAACCAACGTGTCTATTGCAAGCATATAGATTGAAGTTCCAATTATCGCAATAGGAATTACTAGGAGAGCAGTTGGAATTCCAGTAATTGTCCATCCGTTGCCAATCATAAAACCAGTAAGTAATATAACAATCATCGTTCCAAAGGCCATACTATCGCCCTGGGCAAAATTGGAAAACCTCAATATTGAATAAACTAAAGTCACCGCCAAAGCTCCTAGTGCCAATTGTGAACCGTATGAAAGCGCCGGGAGAAGGACGAAGTTTGTCAACAGGGCAAAGGCGTTAATGATATCGATAGAATCTGACATTTAACCTCCCAAAAATTTCTTTCTAACTTCACTGTCATTAATTAACTCACGCCCTGTCCCTGTATGTTCATTACGACCCGATACCAAAACATAACCCTTATCAGCAATATTGAGTGCCTGTTGGGCATTCTGTTCAACCATAAGAACCGCCATACCAGCATTTCTAACATCTAAAATATTAGAAAAAATTTCATCCATGACAATTGGAGAGACTCCTGCCGTAGGCTCATCTAGAAGCATCACAGAAGGCTGAGTCATCATTGCTCTTCCAAAAGCAACCTGTTGTCTTTGACCACCCGAAAGCTCTTCTGCAAGTTGTTTGCGCTTCTCATAAAGGATAGGGAAAAGAGAATACACCTCTTCAATTGTTTTGCTGATATCGTCTTTCCTAATAAACCCACCCATTTGAAGATTTTCTTCTACTGTCATTGATGGAAAAACATTCTTTGTTTGTGGGACAAATGCCAAACCTTTACTAATTCTATCCTGAGTTGAAAGCATTGATATATCTTGACCATCTAATTTAACTTCGCCAGCTGTCGCTTCCAGCATACCTAAAAGAACTCTCATTACGGTAGACTTACCGGCACCATTTGGACCTACAATCACTGCCAGCTCACCTTTTTCAACTTCAACGGAGCATTCATGCAGTATCGGTACTACACCATAAGCGGCTACCAAATTGGTTCCTTCTAGATAAGCCACTATGCCGAAACCTCGGTTCTCAGACCTTTGCCTAAATAGGCATCGATTACTGCGTCACTGCTTTTAATCTCATCTGGAGTACCTATAGTCAGAATCTGACCTTCGGCTAGAACAACAACCGGATTGCACAACCTGGAGATAAAGTCCATATCATGCTCAATCATACAAAAGGTGTATCCTCTTTCCGAGTTGAGTCGCAAGATGGCATCACCGATCTGCTTCAATAGTGTACGATTCACTCCTGCACCTACCTCGTCCAAAAG
Source organism: uncultured Gammaproteobacteria bacterium (assembly GCA_913044155.1). The sequence continues at coordinate 432 of CAJWNF010000107.1, read as the reverse complement.
CACCACCTTGGCATCTACCATCATTGTACGAGCCAACTCGAGCAATTTTTTCTGACCCCCAGAAAGATTTCCTGCCCTTTCATTTTTTAAATGGCTGATACTTAGAAAATCAATGACTCCTTCTGCTTTTTCTTGTAGCATTTTTTCTTCTTCTTGGATTTGCTTACGCTTGAGCCAGGTGTTTATCAAATGCTCACCTGACTGATTGGCAGGAACCATCATTAAATTCTCTAACACACTCAAGGTAGGAAATTCATGCGCAATCTGAAATGTCCTAAGCAGGCCTTTATGGAAGAGTTGGTGTGATGTCAGTTCGGTTATATCTTCACCATCAAGAATGATTTCGCCCTCAGTTGGCTGGTATAGACCAGCAATTAAATTAAACATGGTGGTTTTTCCAGCACCATTTGGACCAACCAAACCTGTAATTGA
>CAJWNF010000106.1 GCA_913044155.1 uncultured Gammaproteobacteria bacterium | reverse complement strand
AATTCGCCACCTTCACCAGGCTTTGCTCCTTGTGAAACTTTGATTTGGAGTTCATCAGCATTATTGAGGTAATCAATCGTAACACCAAAACGCCCTGATGCAACTTGCTTAATTGCAGAACGTCTTGAATCGCCGTTATCATCAGGCGTCCAACGTTCAGAATCCTCACCACCTTCACCAGTATTTGACTTGCCACCTAAACGATTCATAGCAATTGCAAGAGATTCATGAGATTCGGCAGAAATTGAACCGAAACTCATTGCTCCCGTGGCAAAACGTTTTACAATTTCTTGAGCGTCTTCTACTTCGTCTAGTGTAATTGAGTTGCTTTTTTTAAAAGACATAAGGCCGCGTAGAGTACAGTTTCTAGTGCCTTCTTCATTGGATTTTTTAGCAAATTGCCAATAAGCATCTTTATCGTTATTTTTAGCAGCTTGCTGTAGACTTGAAATTGTTTGCGGCTCCCACATGTGTTTTTCGCCGCCACTTCTCCAGTGATATTGGCCAAAGTTTTCTAGTGAATCGTTGTTGTATGCTTCATTGTGCCTAGTTTCTATTTCTTGTTGCAGCACGTCGAAACTAACGCCACATATTCTGCTTGCGGTTTCAAAGAAGCACTTCTCCATAACTTCTGGAGCCAGACCGACAGCCTCAAAAATTTGTGCGCCTTTGTAAGAGGCAAGTGTGGAAATACCCATCTTTGCCATCACTTTTAACATGCCTTTGGAAATGCCTTTTCGGTATGCCGCTACAACAGCTTCGTCATCTTCAAAGTCAATTAGATTGTCTCTTCTAGCTTGCCAAAGTGACTCGAATGCAAGGTAAGGGTTTACGGCGTCAGCTCCATAACCAGTCAACAGACAAAAGTGGTGGACTTCTCTTGCCTCACCTGTTTCAAGAATAATCCCAACCTGGGTTCTTTCATGCTTCTTGATTAAGTGCCTGTGAAGTGCAGAAGATGCCAACAGAGCACTAATTGCAATACGTTTTTCATTGGTATTTCTGTCGGAGAGTATCACTAAGCTGTGGCCATCTTTAATAGCTTTTGAACCTTGAAGACAAATATCATCAAGCATCTCTTTGAGGCTTTTGTTGGAATTAATATCATAGGTGATGTCTATCGTTTCAGCAGTCCATCCACGGTAATTGCAATTTTTTAAGGCTGTTGCTTCTTCATTGGTAAGAATAGGATGATCAATGATTAAGCGGTGGGCATTTTCGGCTTTATTTCTCAATAAGTTACCCTCGGGGCCAATCGAACATTTTAATGACATGACGACTTCTTCACGAATTGAGTCAATTGCAGGGTTTGTTACTTGGGCAAATAATTGTTTGAAGTAGTCATAAATGATACGAGACTGATTTGAAAGGCAGGCCAATGCAGAGTCGTTACCCATAGATCCAACCGGGTCTCTTAGCTCTTTGACTAAAGGTATGAGCATAAATTGAAGTGTTTCTGTGCTATAGCCGAATGATTTCAGCCTTCGCAAGAGTGTTTCTGGGTAGAATCCGTGAGCTTCCCCATTACTGTTTAGCTCAGATAAATATATCCGCTGGTCATTAAGCCAGTCTTGGTAGGGGTTCATGGAAGAGAAATCTGCCTTGATTGCTTCGTCGTCAATCATTCCGCCTTTGTCGAAATCGACTAAAAACATTTTCCCTGGTCTTAATCTACCCTTGGATTTGATATTGTCTGCCTCGACATCAACAACACCAACCTCTGAAGCCATAATGACACGATTATCATGGGTTATATAGTATCGTGATGGTCTTAGTCCGTTTCTATCAAGCACTGCGCCAATATAGCGGCCATCAGTAAATGCAATTGAGGCGGGGCCATCCCACGGCTCCATTACGTTCGAGAAATATTCATAGAATGCTTTTTTCTTGTCACTCATTTCATTGTCGTTTTGCCAAGCTTCTGGAATCATCATCAAGATTGCCTCTTGTAATGATCTTCCATTCATTAACAAGAATTCGAGGACATTGTCGAAGCTGCCAGAGTCAGACACTTCTGTTTCAATAACAGGCAGGGCTTTTTCAAGTTTGTCACCTAAATATTCACTCTCCAGAACTCCTTCACGTGCCCTCATCCAGTTATAGTTTCCTTGGCGCGTGTTGATTTCACCATTATGTGACATAAAACGGCAAGGCTGCGCCCGATCCCAAGATGGAAATGTGTTTGTTGAAAAGCGTGAATGGACCATAGCTAAATAGGACTCGTAATCAGGGTCATCAAGGTCGGGATAAAAGTCCAAGATTTGTGAACCCATCAACATACCTTTATAGATAATAACTCTTGTAGATAGACTGCAGACATAAAAGCTAAGAGCTTCAGAAAGAGACTCGTCCGTACGAATAATTTTTGAAACAGATTTTCTTATAATAAAGAGTGTACGCTCAAAAGCATCAACTTCTAAGCCCGCTCCAGCACCTACAATAAGTTGCTTGATGATAGGTTGAGAAGCTCTTGCAGTGTTACCAACGTCAGCTTTATCTGCATCAACTGGCACATCTCGCCAGCCGATTAGTTTTTGTCCTTCATCGTCAATAGTCTTTTCAAATACCTTAATGCAGTACTCTCTTTGGGCTCTATCTTGAGGGAGAAAAACATTGCCAACACCGTAACCGCCAGCCTCAACGTAAACATCAAAAAGAGACTTTATATGTTTGATGAAAAAACTGTGTGGGATATTGGTTAATATTCCTGCTCCGTCTCCAGTATTTTCTTCACAACCACAAGCTCCACGGTGGTCCATACGTTTAAGCATTTCTAATGCGTCTTTAGTTATTTGGTGAGAAGACTTTTTTTTGATCTGTGCGATAAAACCAACACCACAGTTCTCCTTTTCATTATTTGGATGATAAAGGCCATGCGGTTTAGGCAAATATAATTGCTTCTCTTTCATAAATAGGATTGCTGGTAATATTCAAAACAAGGTTGCTAATTATAACGTAAATCAAGCTGCACTTCAGTAACAAATAAACCCAATTATGTTGTTGTAGCAGGCACATTCGGGTAGAATATTTATATTTTTTCACACCATGTTGGCAATAATTTCACCTTCGAAAACCCAAGACTTTTCCTCTTGTAGTGTTACTACTTTTTCTAAAGCTAGACAATTAACTCAATCGCAGGAATTGATTGATGTATTAAAAAATAAAACTCAGGTTCAAATTTCAAAACTCATGACACTCAGTGACAAGTTGTCGAAGTTAAATTTTGATCGATTTCAAGCATTTAAAACTCCCTTTTCATTAGATAATGCCAAGCAAGCTTT
>CAJWNF010000105.1 GCA_913044155.1 uncultured Gammaproteobacteria bacterium | reverse complement strand
GATTTAGAGAAGGATTAGAAGCCTTTCTTTTAATTGCTATTACTTTGAAATATATAACTTCAATTAATCAAGGGCATTTAAAAAATAAAGTTGTACAAGGAAGTGTTGCAGGTTTAATTATTTCTGTCATTCTAGGCTTGTTGTTGAGTATATTTGCTGAATACCTGGGAGGTGTCTCAAGCTTAACAAAACTATGGGAAAGTGTCGCTAGTTTAGTTGCTTTATTACTTGTATCGGTTTTTATTGTTTGGATGATTCGTCATGGAAGCCACATGTCACAATACATTGAAGATCAAGTGGGTCAAAGTGTTTCTTCAAACGCTTTGTTTTGGATTTCACTTATCATTATTGCGCGTGAAGGCACTGAGATTGCTATCTTTTCATTTGCAGGCAAATATCCATTTGAAGTAGTTAGTATGGGAATTCTATCGGCTCTAATACTATCTATATTGATATTCTATTCTTTAGTTAAGATAAATTTATCGCTCTTATTTAAGATTACTTTAGCTTATCTTATTTTGCAAGCTGGGTATTTGTTGGGCTATTCTATACATGAGGGCTTTTCTGCTATGAAAGGCTATGGCATGATTATGTCGGATAATTATATTTTTGATAAGGCTTTTAATGTTTCAAATACAGTATTGAGTCATAAAAATGGTTCTTTAGGTATCCCATTGCATGTACTATTTGGTTGGTATTCTAAGCCTGAATGGATTCAGTTTATTGTGCAATATTTGTTTACTTTTTCTATGTTCGGTTATTGGGTTTTATATAATAAAAAAACTACTATTAGATAAAAAACAATGACAACAGTTATCCCTGTTGCTGGGATTTTATTCTGCTGGCGTCGCCAGCAGAATAACTAATTCTGTAGTTTAAAGTTGTCACATAAAGTATTATTATGTGAAGTTCCCTTGTCAGTAAAATCTTTAATAACTAATTTGAGATATATTAGCCCTAATGAATGATTCATTATTAAATATTAAAGGTGTATTTTGTGCGGCGATTGACGCCGGTATAAAAAATAATGATGACTTAGATTTGTCAGTTATATCATTGACAAAAGGTAGTTCTACTGCGGCTGTTTTTACGCAAAATATTTTTTGTGCAGCACCGGTTCTTGTTGCAAAAAATCATCTCCAAAACAACCCTAGAGCGCTTTTAATTAATAGCGGTAATGCAAATGCCGGGACAGGTGAAAAAGGTATAGAAAACGCTATTAAGTCTTGTGAATTATTGGCTAGTGAGCTTAATATTAAAGCTGAACAGGTTATCCCGTTTTCAACAGGCGTCATCGGTCAACAACTAGATTTATCTAATTTTGAATCAGGTGTTCCAATAGCTGTAAGTCAATTATCTGATAGTTCAATTAATGATGTTGCTAAAGGAATCTTGACGACTGATTTGGTCAAGAAATGCTATTCAATGTCATTAGAAGTAGATGGAAAAACGGTAACAATTACAGGTATTGCTAAAGGTTCCGGCATGATTAGGCCAGATATGGCAACAATGCTAAGTTTTATTTTTACTGATATAGGCGCATCAAAAGAGGATCTGCAAGACTGTTTGTCATTGTCAGTCAACCAATCATTTAATCGAATTACAGTTGACGGCGATACATCAACAAATGACGCTTGTACTTTAACTGCCACAAACCAATCCGGTGTTCAGCTGAGAGATTGTTTAAATGACTTTCAACTGGCGCTCAATGAAGTGACAAAAAAATTAGCACATATGATAGTGATGGACGGAGAGGGTGCAACAAAATTTGTTGAGATACGTGCCAGTGGCTTAGCTTCAGGTGATGATTGTCTAGAGGTTGCTTATACAGTAGCTCATTCACCCTTGGTGAAAACGGCTCTTTTTGCAAGTGATGCAAATTGGGGCAGAATATTGGCTGCAGTAGGGCGTTCAAAAGTGAACGGACTTGTTATTGAAAATATTAATATTTATTTAAATAATTTGCCAATTATTTCAGCCGGTGAACTAGATAAGCATTATTCAGAAGAAATGGCGAGCGCCGAGATGTCAAAATCTGAGATTGTGATACGGATAGAGATGGGCGAATCATCATCTTCTGAAAGTGTTTGGACAACTGACCTGTCGTATGATTACGTTAAAATTAACGCTGAATATCGTACTTGAAAATATTTAATTTCAACAAACTAGGTATTGTCAATAACAAACTGTTTAAAACGTCTAGCGATTGGAGATAGTTCAGCTTCAGCGTGATGAACAATATGCCACTGCCTAATGATAGGAAACGGAGCAACATCGAGCTGTTTAATGATTTTGTTTTTTAGTTGTAAGTTAACAGAATGTTTTGAAACAAAACCAATACCTAAGCCTGCCTGAACCGCTTCAACGATTGCTTCATTAGAGTTAATTTGGATATCAGAGTTGAAATCCAAGCCCGTAAAACGTTCAATTGTAATGCGTGTACCTGAGCTAATTTCTCGAGTCAGTAATGTTTCTTTGCTTAGGTCTTTGATTGAAATATTTTTCTTAGAAAGTAATTCATTGTCAGGATGCACAATAGCAATTAAAGGATTTTTCATAAAAGCGCTAGAAATCAACGGAATGTTTTTGGGTGGTTCGCCCATAATAACCAAATCTGCATTTTTATTTTTTAGATTGTCTAGCAAAGCGTGTCGATTGGTAACATCCATATAAAAAGTCATTTTTGGAAACTCTTTTTTAAATTTTGATAAAAGATTGCTTACAAATGAGTTTGCTGTTGTAGCAACTGCAATTTGAAGGTGACCAGAGTTAGGATTTAAACTTTGTTCGATTTCTAGTTTTGAATTCTCAACAACATTGATAGCTTTAACTGCCGTCTCATAAATCTTGTTGCCAATAAAGGTAGGGGTGATCTTTTTTCCTTTAATATTAAATATTTTTGCTCCAATATTATCTTGTAATTGCTGCACCTGCATATATACTGCTGGTTGTGTAATATGAAGCTCTTTGCTTGCACTAGTAAAACCTCCCAATCTAATAACTGCTTCAAAGCTGTAAAGTTGTTTTAAAGTGTAATTAATCATAATAAAACATTATTATTTTATAAATAAATATTATTTTACATTATATAAAGACCCTTCTATAATCAACTTTATTTAAATAAATGTAGGAGTTCAAAAATGGATCAATCGAATAGATATGCTGATTTGTCGTTAGACGAAGATACATTAATCGCTGAAGGTAAGCATATATTAGTTACTTATACTATGACACCAGCTGAAGGCTACGGATATTTATCAACTGCTGCTCACTTTGCAGCAGAGTCATCTACTGGGACAAATGTTG
>CAJWNF010000104.1 GCA_913044155.1 uncultured Gammaproteobacteria bacterium | reverse complement strand
TCGGTTCATCCATGATTAATAGTTTTGGATTCTGCATCAAGCAACGAATGATTTCCACTCTTTGACGGGCACCGACCGACAAGTCGCCGACCACCTGTTGTGGATTAATATCTAGACCATACTGCCTCGAATATTTAATAATTTTTTCGCTAAAGTCGTCATCCAAAACAACACCGTCTTGGCCCAGCACGATATTTTCCGCAACGCTCAAGGATTCAAACAACGAGAAGTGCTGAAATACCATCGCTATGCCCTGCTCTCTGGCCTCGAAGGGGCTCTTTGGAGTGTATACCTCGCCACACCACTGCATCTGGCCACTATCAGCCTGCAAAGAGCCATAGATGACTTTCACTAAGGTCGACTTGCCGGCTCCATTTTCACCTAGCAAAGCGTGAATGCTTGCCGGTTTGATACTCAGCGAGATATCGTCATTGGCCTTTAAATCTCCATAGGATTTGGTGATATTTTGGAGTTCTAATTGATACTTCATAGTGATGCCATCTGTTTCCTTTTTTCAAGGAAATTTAATAAATCCATGGCAATTGAAACCGCAATCGCGCTAGGAGATTTGAAAAATTTTTGTTTTGCGCCTATAGGGCAAATTAACTCGTCAACTTTTTCATTGGGCCAACCTTTTTGACGCAGCCTTTCCCTAAACTTGTTCCCTTTGGTTTTTGAACCTATCATACCTAAATAACTAAAACTGTCATGACTTATAACTTTCTCGCAAATTTCAAAGTCCGATTGGTGACTATAGGTAATGACCAGGCAGTATGAATCTTTAGGAAGCTCGTCGACTACATCAGAAAAATTATCACATATTATGTTGATTTGACTGGTGTCGCCTGAGTACTCCTCAAACTGTAAGGGTCGGTCGTCAATCCAGTAAATTGTTATCGGCAAATTTATCAAAATAGGGATCAAAGCTTGTGCAATATGTCCTGCCCCAAAAACCGCTACAGCTTGAACTTCACTAAAAGCTAGCTTTTCGTAACAAACCCCAACCGCTTCCCCTTTAGTGTTAGAGATCTCAACAATCGAGGTAGTTTCGTTGCTACCCAGTAATTTCTCTGCGCCATCAAATATTTTGCGATTCAAATCTTTTGCTTTTGAAGTTTCACTATCGTTGCCGATATGGATTATTTTTTTTCCATTGGGTTGCTTTTCAGTTTCTGAGCTAATTATTGTTGCAACAACAAAGTCTTTTTTTTTCTCAATCAAATCCGACATACTCTTTACCCATAAGTTTGCATTTTTTAGGTTTGCATTTTGATTGGTGAAACTCTCAAACATAACCCTAACGTAACCGCCACAGCATTGTCCTAGTGTTGCCCCTAGCGGGTATTTTTGCAGATGCGTATTGACCTCGGTTTGACTTAATAAATCTTGCGCATGCCCTAGCGCTTGGTATTCCAGGTTGCCTCCACCGATACTTCCATAGGTCGACTGTTTGCCTGCATAAATTACTTTGTCGCCAGCGCTACAAGGGGTAGAGCCTTTCGTTTCAACAACCGTCAGCATTACAAAGTGAGTCTTGAGTTTTAGTACCTTTTTTAGGGGTTGCAACCAATTGTTCATAAACTATCTGTTGATATTATTTAGATTAAAAAATACCTCTTCAAAACCAGCAGGTGCATTGAGTCCAGACTTATTATTTTGGTCTGCATTGAAGATCGCGTTTTTGATTGCTAGCCAGGTGGATATCGCCAACATCAGTGGCGGCTCTCCTACTGCCTTTGATTTGTGGATAGTGTTTTCGTGGTTAGAAGTGTTTGGTTTGATGGTGACATTGAAATGTTCAGGAGTGTCGCCTATGGCTGGAATTTTATAGGTAGATGCTCCGGTTGTTAGTAACTCCCCAGAATCACTCCATTTTAGCTCTTCTGAGCACAACCATCCCATCCCCTGAATAAATCCGCCCACTATTTGTCCCATATCTATGGCCGGGTTCAGTGATGCTCCGACGTCATGCAAAATATCGACTGCAAGTAACTTGTATTCCCCTGTCAGGCAGTCAACTATTACCTCGCTAACACAGGCGCCATATGAATAATAATAAAAAGGTCTGCCACGTTTTTTTGCTTCGTCGTAATAAATTTTCGGGGTCTTGTAGTAGCCGTTACTAAACAATTCCACTCTATTCAGATAAGCTAACTTTATAAAATCATCAAAACTCATTTCTTTCTCGCCAAGATAGACAAGCGACTTTATAAACTTTATATCGGATTCATCAATGTCAAAATGATTGCTTGCAAAAGCGACCAGATTGCTCTTAATTCTTATGCATGCCTCTCTTGCCGCCATGCCGTTTAGGTCTGACCCAGAAGATGCCGCGGTTGGCGATGTGTTTGGAACTTTCGCGGTACTAGTGGCAGACACCTTTACCCTTTCAAGATTGACCCCAAACTCGTCTGCAACGACTTGTGCTATTTTGATAAATAGCCCTTGCCCCATCTCCGTGCCGCCATGGTTTAAATATATGCTGCCGTCTTTATATACATGAACCAGTGCGCCTGCCTGGTTAAGCAAAGAGGTTGTGAAAGATATGCCGAACTTGACAGGTGAAAGGGCCAGGCCTTTTTTTAGATACTGGTTCTGCTGGTTAAATCTTGCAATTTTCTTGCGGCGCTTTTCATAGTCAGCTTCATCGACTAATTGGGCGGTGATTTCATTAATTATATTGTCTTCAACAACTTGTGCGTAGGGTGTTATGTTGTTGGTTTTTTGTCGGTAAAAGTTGACCCTTCTAACCTCTAGAGAGTCGACTTCCAAGTTGTAGGCAATCTCTTCTATGATATTTTCTATTGCCAACATCCCTTGAGGCCCGCCGAAGCCCCTAAAGGCAGTGTTTGAAACAGTATTAGTTTTACACAAAAAACCACGAAAACTGGCATTGGGGAGGTAGTAGGTGTTGTCTGCATGGAATAAGGTGCGCGCGACTATGGCCTTTGATAGATCAAGTGAGTAACCGCAGCGCGCAGCGAAATCTATCTTGATGCCCTGAATTTGACCTTTGTTGTTATAGCCGACCTCGTAGTTGGCGACAAAATCATGACGCTTGCCTGTCAATAGAATGTCATCTCTTCTCGACAATCTAGCCCTAACCGGTTGCCGGTATTGTTGTGCAAATATCGCACAAATACAGGCTAACTGAGATGAGTCTGTTTCTTTGCCTCCAAAGCCACCCCCCATTCTGCGAGTAACGACCTCGATGGCGTTATGAGGGACATTCAGTACATGCGCCACTAGATGTTGGACTTCGGTCGGATTCTGGGTCGACGAATGAACCACCATCTCGTTGTCTTCGGTTGGCACTGCGAGGGCGACCTGCCCTT
>CAJWNF010000103.1 GCA_913044155.1 uncultured Gammaproteobacteria bacterium | reverse complement strand
GCGTTATGAGGGTCAGTTTAAAGATGGTAAACTCAGTGGACAGGGGGTGATGACTTACCCAGATGGTAGGCGTTATGAGGGTCAGTTTAAAGATAATAATCGAGAAGGATATGGTGTTATGACCTACTCAGATAGAGGCATGTACCAAGAAGGTAGTCATTACGAAGGAGAGTGGAAGAATGATAAAAGAGATGGCCAAGGGATTATGACCTATTTAGATGATGGTAGACGTTTAGAAGGGGAATTTAAAGATAACGTATTTATAGGAGGTAAATAAAATTTGAATTTTTTACACTTACTAGACCATATATTTGATATAAATTGAAATATAATTCTAGTATGAAAAAATTGATTCTGCTTTTACTACTATTTTTTGGCTTTATAGGTTTTTCATATGGCGGTGGAGATGATAGAGATCTGCAAGAGTTTCTAAATAATTCTGCTGAACAAGTTAAAGAAGATTCTAATTCGTCAATAGAATCAACTCAAGAAAAGGCGAGTCAAGCCCTTGAAAACAAAGATGAAGATTTAAATAAACTCGTCGAAGAGTTAGAACGTCAATCTCAAGAAAATGAAAAAACAATTAATGGAACAACTGGTAACGACAAAGAGGATAAAAGGACGACCATAGAAGCATTTAAAGAAGACTACATAGAAGTATTTCAAGGTGGTTTTATGACGCTTTTTGTATTTATCCTTATAATAATGATTATTGCTTTGAATTTTTTTAGAAAGTGATTGAGTGCTTGATTTTTTCTAGGTTCAAGCTGTACAAAATTTTATTATCGAAATAATTCTTTATAGGTAGATTCATCTGGCGTAAGTTGAGTGAAATTATGATAACTAATTTGAATAAGACAGATATAGTGATTAGCATCTCAAGCTTAAATGTAACAAGAGGAAAGAGAGAGATTCTTACAAATTTTGACTTGGATATTGGTCAAGGATCTATTACCGGTCTTTTAGGTCCCTCAGGTTGCGGGAAAACGACACTCATGAGATCAATTGTTGGATTGCAGATTATTAAGTCTGGAGATGTTCAAGTTTTGGGCAGGAAGGCCGGCTCATTAGAGGTTCGAGAGAGGCTTGGCTATATGTCGCAAAGTCCGGCTGTATATAGTGATATATCTGTTCTTGCAAACTTAAAATATTTTGCCAGTATTTCAAATACTTCTTCCACAAGAGTTAATGAAGTTCTTGATTTAATTGAATTGTCTAGTCACAAGGATTCATTGACAGGAAACTTATCTAACGGTCAGAAGGCGAGAGTCTCTCTAGGTATAGCTTTATTGCCAGACCCTGAAGTATTAGTATTGGATGAACCCACTGTCGGTCTTGACCCATTGCTTAGAGAAAGGCTTTGGTCAGTGTTTGGAAATTTATCTTCAGATGGATGTACTTTGCTTGTGTCGAGTCATGTTATGGCTGAAGCAGAGCATTGCAACAGTCTTGTTTTAATGAGGGATGGAGAAGTTATTTACCATGGCTCAAATGAGGAGCTCCTCCATAAAACAGAAAAAAATAATACTGAAAGCGCTTTTATAACAATTGTAAGTGAAGGTGTGTCATGAACTTTCGTATTGTATTCTCTACAAGTGGCAGGATTCTCAAGCAAATTAAACAAGACAAGATGTCAGTAGGTTTATTGTTTGGCGCGCCAACAATAGTTTTATGGTTGTTATCATATATTCTCTCAGACACTCCTGGTGCTTTTAATAATTGGGGAGCCTACATTTTGGCTTTGTTTCCTTTAATCTTTATGTTTTTAATTACCTCAATTGCAACTTTGAGAGAAAGGACAAGTGGAACGCTAGAAAGGTTAATGTCGCTTCCAGTTGGGAAGTTTGAATTTATTATGGGGTATGCCCTGACATTCAGCTTTTTAGCAATACTCCAAGCGGCATTTCTGTCATACATCAGTTTTACGTTCTTTGGTTTAGAGATTCAAGGCTCGGCACTTTTGATAATAGTCATTGCAGTGATTAATGGTTTAGTTGGGACGTCATTTGGGTTAGCAGTAAGTTCACTTGCGAAAACTGAATTACAGGCTGTTCAATTCATGCCACTTACAATGTTTCCTCAATTACTGTTAGCTGGACTAATTACACCAAGAGAGATGCTACCCAGTTTGTTAAGATACATATCAGACTTCTTGCCTCTCTCTTATGCAGTTGATGCTGTAAAAGAGGCTATGCGTTATACGGATATGACTGACAACTACCTTAATAGTATTTTGATACTTAGTGCCTTTGGAATATCTTTCCTAATTGCTGGCTCTTTAACATTGAAAAGAGAAACTCCTTAGTATTATTCAGACTTTTGGACGTGTATTAGCCGATTAGGCGCCTTAGAGGATTATATATATCGCTTGGCAGAAGGCCTCTTTGTTGATCCTTAGCAGCTATATCAGCAGCTTCTGCATGTAAACAGACAGCCAGGGCAAGACAGTGATTTTGATTCACGCCTTGCGCCAGCAAGCCACCAATAATGCCACTAAGAACATCGCCCATGCCACCTGTTGCCATTCCTGGATTACCTGCAGTACAAACACCGATCGTTGAATTAGCAGAGACACAAACTAAAGAGCCCGCACCTTTTAGAAGAACCTGAGAATGGTACTTTCTGGATATTTTTTTGACAGCGTAAAATCGGTCTTTTTGTATCTGTTCAGTCTCAACATTAAGCAATCTTGCCGCCTCTTTGGGGTGCGGGGTGAGTATATAGGGATGATTCATAGTGTTTAACTGGATCTGATTATGAGCGACAAGGTTAAGCGCATCGGCATCTAAAATACTTGGAATGTCAGCTTTTAAAGCACAATCTAACATTTTCTTCGACCAGTTTGATTGTCCCAATCCAGGACCAATAATAAGTACGTTGGCTTTTTTCAGTAGAGTTTGCAGCGCTTCGTTTGAGTCAACAGCATGCGCCATAATTTCAGGTCTTCTAGCCACAATTGTGCTGATGTGTTCTTGATGGGTAGCAACACTTACCAGTCCTGCCCCAGTTCTAAGAGCGGCCTCGGCTGCCAATAGGCTTGCGCCAGCATAGCCATAATCTCCACCAATCACTAGAACATGCCCATAATGGTTTTTGTGGGAATTGGGCTGTCTAGGTTTTAAATGTCTCAGCAATGAGTTTAGTTGCAGTTTTATTGCTACTGGTTTGATTTCATCGAAGATGGCTGGTTTTACTGCTAAGTCTTCGTAGACAATTTTGCCGCAGTAATCTGGCCCAAGATTGGTAAATAAACCTTGCTTAAGTCCAATAAAACTAATTGTGGTTTGCGCCTTAATGCATATATTCTCAACATTTCCTGTGTCAGCATTTAGGCCAGATGGCAGGTCAACAGCGACAACTGCTAGATTGCTGTCGTTGATTATTTTAATGGCCTCGTAGTAGTTCTCTTTCACTGAACCTTTTA
>CAJWNF010000102.1 GCA_913044155.1 uncultured Gammaproteobacteria bacterium | reverse complement strand
CAATTTCATCCAGAATTTACATCAACACCCAGAGATGGTCATCCACTTTTTGAAGGCTTTATAAATGCAGCTAAAGAGGCACACAACTTAATACTTTCTTAGTTTTTTCAACTATTGAAAATTAATAAGCTATTTTTTCTTTGTGAACTTCATTAAACGCCTCTTTTTTTGAATTTGACGCGCTGAAAGTTTATTCTTTTTATCTTTGAACGGGTTTTCACCACTTTTAAATTCAAGTCTAACAGGTGTATTTGAAATTTTAAGAGCTTTTGTAAAGAAGTTTTTCAAGAAGCGCTCATAGCTTTTAGGTATGCTTTGTAGGTGGTTACCATGGAGTGTAAAGGTCGGTGGAAATACATCAGACTGGTGAACATATTTAAGCCTAAGCCTTTTGCCGGAAACTGGAGGGGGTTGATGAGCATCGTTCGCGCTCTCTAATATCTTGTTTAGCATAGAGGTGGAGAACCTTGAACCTGCATGATTGAAGGATTTTTGGATATATGAAAATAATTTACCTACACCTGAGCCATGGAGTGCAGAAATATAATGCACAGAAGCGTAGTTAACAAAAGAGAGCTTGATGTCGAGTTTTCTTTTTACTTCGCTCTTTTGATAATCATCAAGGCCATCCCATTTATTTATCACTATTAGAAGGGCTCTTCCTTTATCCGCGATCATCCCTAGCAAGGTGGCGTCTTGCTCCGTCACACCTTCATGAGCGTCGAGTACAAGGATTACGACATGCGACTCTGTAATTGCCTCGATAGCTTTAATGATGCTAAATTTCTCTATTTTTTCCTCTACACTTCTCTTTCTTCTTATACCTGCAGTGTCGATGAGAGTGTACTTTTGTTGGTCACGCTCAAAAGGAATAAATATTGTATCTCTGGTTGTTCCGGGCAAGTCAATCGCAAGCACTCTTTCCTCTCCAAGAATGCGATTGATTAATGTTGATTTGCCGACATTGGGTCTTCCAAGAATCGCCACAGCTATACCTTTTAGTTCTTGAACCTCATCTTCTGAATTTTCAGGTAATAGAGGCATCGTTACATTAATTAGTTCATCAATGCCTTGGTTATGTTCGGCAGAAATAAGCACAGGATTGCCTAAACCCAACTCGAAAAACTCAGCAGCCAAAGATTGATCTAATCCCTCCGCTTTGTTGCAAACCAAAATGATATTTTTTTTAAGTTTCCTGAGTTGTGCTGCGATTTCAAAATCCAGAGAAGTTAAGCCATCCCTATTGTTGACAAGAAAAAATATTACATCAGACTCGTCGAGTGCGCTTAGCACTTGTTCATGGATTGCAGTGTCAATTAATGATTCTTCATTGGTTAGGCCGCCGGTATCAATGATAGTGCAGTGTTTATTATCTCCAAGATTTATCTTTGCGTATTGGCGGTCACGAGTCAAACCTTCGTATTCCGAGACCAGAGCTTGACGTGATTTACTTAGACGGTTAAATAATGTAGATTTTCCAACATTAGGCCGCCCAACTAAGGAGATGACTGGAGAGTTCACAACAGTTCAATTTCTTAAATTAATTTAGATCGTCAAGTTTGATCTGAATTAATTGACCTAAATTCGAGTTTTCGGTGACGGCAACTAACGCCTTGTTGAAATGTTCTTGTGCTTCAGATTTGTTTCCGATGTCCAGATATATATCACCCATTAAATTATGAACCAGTCCACCAAAACTTTTATCAGAATGGAGCTCTAGCAATGTGAGCGCTTTGTCGTGCTGAGATGTTTGAAGATAAATTGAGGCAAGCCTAAGAATTGCTGAGGAGGCAATCATGCTATTTGAATGTTTGGTAAGTGGTTCAATTAAATTTCGCGCTTCAGTGTAATTTCCTTCATCGAACAGATTCTTTGCCATCAACAAGGCTGCCTGATCAGTATATGAGCTATTAGCAAAGTCTTCGGTAAGCTTTTCATACGCTCCAAGGTTGCTAGAGTCTGAGGCGTAGTTAAGGTATAGAGCTCTTGCTTCAAGTGCTTGTTGGTCCTGATAGCTGGAATAGTAATTCCAGCCCCAAATACCGGCAAGACCAATAACAGCACCAGCAATTATCTGCTTGCCGTTGCTTTTCCACCATTTTTTTATTTGCTCGACTTGTTCATCTTCTGTGTCAGCAACATTAATAAAGTTTTTCATAAAGTCTCCTGAAGATGCTGAATGATACCCTCTAAAGAGATTAATTGTTGTTCACCTTGCCCTTTTAGCGGTTTTACCGTTATTTTGTTGCTTTTCAATTCTTCGTCCCCTAGAATCAGAGCATAATCTGCCTCAGATTTGTCAGCCTTTTTCATTTGACTTTTGAGGCTTCCTAGGGTTATATCGTTAGTAAGAACTATATCAGGAAGTGCATGATGGACATCTCTGCTGATTTTCATTGAAGCTTTTTGGGCTTTTCGACCAAGAGCTATAAAATATAGGCTCAACCTTTCTTGTTGTACTTTTTCTGGTTGTTCTTTTGCCAACAGAACGAGCCGCTCTATACCCATTGCAAAACCAGTTGCAGGAACTGGTTTTCCACCCATTTTTTCTACTAAGCCGTCATACCTTCCGCCACCACAAATTGTCCCTTGCGAGCCCAGATCATTTGAAATCCATTCAAAAACTGTACGATTGTAATAGTCTAAGCCTCTAACTAGTCCTGGGTTAATAGCATATTCGATTGCAAGGTTGTCGAGATACTCTTTGAATTCTAAAAAATGCTGCTCAGATTCTTCGTCCAGATAATCTATTATTTTTGGTGCTTGTGCAATTAATGTTGCCATACCTTTGTTTTTGCTATCAAGTATTCTAAGAGGATTGGTGTTGAGTCGTCGCATGCTGTCTTCATCTAGTTGTGACTTGTTATCACTGAAATATTGCTTTAATAGTTCTCTATAATTTGAGCGACTCTCACTCGAGCCTAATGAATTGATTTCGAGTCGAACATTGTTTAGTCCAATCTTTTTCCAAATTAATGCACTCATATCAATCAACTCTGCGTCAATTTTTGCATTTGAAGCTCCGAAAACTTCAACACCTACTTGATAAAACTGACGGTATCTGCCTTTTTGTGGTCTTTCATGCCTAAACATAGGTCCTTGATAAAAAACTCTTTGTACCCCCTCCCTTGGAAGGTTGTGTTCAATCATCATACGAACAATTCCCGCAGTTCCTTCAGGTCTTAGTGTGATTGATTCTCCGCTGAGGTCTTTCCATGTGTACATCTCCTTTTCGACGATATCAGTCACTTCTCCTATTGCGCGACAAAAGGTTTCAGTATTTTCAACGATAGGGGTGCGAACATTTTTGTAGCCATAAGATATCAGAGTTTCATTAATGATCTTTTCTATAGCTAACCAAAGATCAGAATCTTTGGGCAACAAGTCGTTCATTCCTCGAATTGCTTGAATTTTTTTTGACATCGTTAGGATTG
>CAJWNF010000101.1 GCA_913044155.1 uncultured Gammaproteobacteria bacterium | reverse complement strand
CCCACAGCTCGGTTAGCCCAGCAAAACCTCCAGGTCCAAAATCAGCATCCACTGCTTCTCCTTGCGCTGCAGCCTTTAAGTCCCAGCCACCGCAAAAAAAACGATCACCAGCACCAATAATAACCGCAACCCGTAATTTAGCATTATCTCTAAATGAAACAAAGGCTTCTCCCAGTTCATGACTCGTCAAAGAATCTATGGCGTTAGCTTTAGGGCGATCGAGAGTAATAAGGAGCACTTCATCATAGATTTCACAGTTAACTGTTTTTTTCATACATCTTCCTTAATAAATTGCTTGTATTTGTCTTTATTTTCTTAGTTTAACCAAAGCGTCAACCGCCATGGCGCCTTTTCCTCGAGGCAACACTAATAAAGGATTAATGTCCAACTCAACAATTCTATTTGAATTAATAATATCAACCACTGACATCACCGCATCAACTAAAGCCTCTAGATCACCAGCTGGCTTACCGCGATAACCCTTAATTAAAGGGTACAACTTTAGTTGAGATAAAGCGTATATAACATCTTGTCGTTCAATAGGTAGCAACAAGGGAACGCTATCTCCAACCAGCTCGACCAAAACACCACCGCTACCTATAACTAGATAATTTCCAAACGATGGGTCCGTATTGACGCCAACGATGAGCTCTGCCACAGCATCTTCTATCATATTTTCGACCAGTAAAGAAGACCCAATACTTAGCAACTCAGTTGCTGCCAACTTGAGCTCTTCTTCGTCCTTTATATTGGCCCTAACAGCATCCATCTCAGTCTTGTGGACCGAGATATCACTTGATATCTTTATGGCGACAGGGTAGTTTAACTTTTCCGCTATCTGGAGGGCGTCATTAGTACTCGAAACTAAACCGCCTTGAGGGATTGACAAACCATACTCAGAAAGTAATTGTTTTGCTTGATATTCATTGAGAGTTTGATGGTTTTTTTTCTCTTTATTGGGTGACTGACCAGTAATCGTGATAGCTGGCAATGGACCTCTTTTGAAGGCTTTAGTCCACCTGTATGCATGATGAAGTGATTTAAGGCAAGTATCTAAACCGATCATCGGAACAATGGCATATTTTCGACATTTTTCAATGATTCTTTTCGGCATACAATCTGCCATTGAAGCTAGTACGATGGCATTTTTCCCCGTCTCCTTTGCAGCATCACAAAAAGCCAACAAAGTGTTGTCCCAGTCTTGTTGATTCTCTTGATCGGTTTTGGGCCAATCTAGAAGTAACATTGTTGCTGCAAAATTACCGCTCATCATTTCTTTAAAGCAAGACGCGGTTCTATCTCGGTCACCCCAAACAAATGTATGGTAGTCAAGCGGATTTTCAACTTCAACGTATTCGTTTAATGTCTTTTTGATATTCTCTTTGTGGCTATTTTCAAGACTTGGAAAAGAGATATCAAGTCCATCAATCAAATCAGCCATCATTCCAGCTTCTCCGCCAGAACAACTCATAGATGCGACTCTATTGTGTTCTATAGGGCCCATCAAACTGAACAACTTCAAGGCCTCCAAAAACTCCGGCACTGTATCCACTCTAGCTATCCCAAGGCGTTCGAACAAAACATCAAAAAGTTCATCTATTCCAGTTAGCGAGCTTGTATGACTGAGGGCAATTTTTGCCGATACAGCGGTGCGACCACTTTTAATAGCCACAATAGGAATTTTTTTCTTTAACGCTAAACGTCCAGCCGCATCAAAAGCAGCAATATCTTTAATGCTTTCAATATGAAGCCCGATAGCGTTTACCCTCTCATCCTCCAATACCGCCTGCATAATATCAGTGATATTTATTGATGCCTGGTTGCCCAGGGTAAACATGTAAGCTAACGGCAAACCAATAGACTGCATAGTCATATTCAGCCCAATATTGCCACTCTGAGTAATAATAGCAACACCCTTATCGAGTGCCTCACAGCCATGCAAATCGGGCCACAATGCAACTCTATCTAGGCCATTAATGAAGCCGTAACAGTTGGGGCCGATGATTGGCATATTGGCCGCTGCATCAATCAACCTTTGGTTTCTCTTGCTCCCGTCATCGCCAACTTCAGCAAAACCTGAGGCATATAAAACTGCGCCAGACCCACCCATTTCATTTAGTTCAGCTACAACATCAATCGCTGATTCTGCATTGACCGCAATAAAGGTTGCATCTGGAGGCTTGGGCAAATCTGCAATGCTCTTATAGCAATCCAACCCCTCTATACTCTCTCTGGTTGGATGTACTGACCATATTTGTCCGCTATAACCCATTCTAAGAGTTTCCCTGATAGCAAAATCAGCCCCTCTATGACCAACCACAGCTATTGAGCGTGGAGAGATGAGACGCATCAAATTAGATTGGCTCATAAAGAATTATTGCTCGAAAGGTCTTAACAAAGATCTCGAAATGATGTGGCGCTGTATTTCACTGGTACCATCCCATATACGTTCAACTCTATGGTCACGCCATATACGCTCAAGAGGTAATTCATCCATCAAGCCCATACCTCCTAATATCTGAATCGCTTCATCAGAAACCATTGATAACATTTCTGTTGCCTTCAGTTTCGCCATGGCAGCATCGCTATTAGTCATTCTGCCTTGAGAGTCTTTCCAGGCAGCTCGCATAGTTAATAGCTCTGCGGCTTCGAGCTCCATTGACATATCAGCAAGCTTAAAAGAAACGCCCTGGAATTTGCCAATAGTTTGGCCAAACTGTTCTCGAGTTGCAGCCCATTCTGTTGCAATCTCTAGGGCCCGCTCTGCCCTCCCTAGACACATTGCAGCGACTGACAAGCGGGTTGCTCCCAACCATTCGTTGGCGACATCAAAACCATGGTCAACTTCTCCCAAAACTTGAGATTTGTGGACACGGCAATTATCAAAATTAAGGATACAGTTATGGTATCCACGATGCGAAACACTATTGTATCCAGGTTCTACTGAAAATCCTGCCGTCCCCATATCTACCAGAAAACTCGTGATTTTTTTCTTTGGCCCCTTGGTCGTCTCCTCGACACCTGAAGCAGCAAACAAAATAACATAGTCAGCAATATCGGCATGACTAATGAAATGTTTTGAACCGTTGATTACGAAATATTCACCGTCACGTTCAGCACGACACTGCATAGATCGAACATCTGAGCCGGCATTGGGTTCGGTCATTGCTAGACAGTCGACTTTCTCACCGCGTATGGTTGGCAACAGGTATTTTTCGACCTGTTCATCTTTACATGCCATCAATATATTGCTTGGACGAGCTACTATATACTGGAGCCCAAAATTGGCCTTACCTAACTCCTTCTCTAGCAAACATAGAGTCAAAGAGTCTAACCCTCCTCCTCCATATTGTTCGGGCATATTTGCCGCATAAAGTCCAAGCTCTATGGACTTTTGTTTGATTTTTTCAATCAAATTGGAGTCGATGTGATTGTTTTTTTCCACTTCAGCTTCGT
>CAJWNF010000100.1 GCA_913044155.1 uncultured Gammaproteobacteria bacterium | reverse complement strand
TAGGCAAGTGGCTCAATTGGTAGAGTGGCGGTCTCCAAAACCGTTGGTTGGGGGTTCGAGTCCCTCCTTGCCTGCCAAATTAAAGGATTGATGTGACTAAACAAATTGATAATTTAAAGAAAGGTTCAGTTCAGCTCAATACAGTTATATCAATTTTGATATTGCTATGTTCGATTGCTTTATTCTATCTGAATCCCTTTGTATTAAATACACTTTTCAAAGTATTAATCCTGTTGTTTGGCCTAGTAGTGGCTGCATATTTTTTTATTAAATCTGCACAAGGCGAAAGATTACTATACTTCGTAAAAGAAACCAGAATCGAATTGCGGAAGGTTGTTTGGCCTTCTCGTGAAGAAACTGTGAAAACGACAGGCATGGTAATGATTGCTGTAATAGTCGTTGCAATCTTTCTATGGATTGTTGATGCCTTCTTTACCTGGGGCGTTAAATCAATCTCATTATTATTTTAGGTAAAGGGTTTTCATGTCTACTGCTGAAGAGAAAATAGTAAAAAAAGCGCCCGCTAAGAAAGTTGCTACTAAAAAAGTATCTACCAAAGAAGTTGTAGTAAAAAAAGCGCCCGCCGAGAAGAAGTGGTTTGTCATACATGCAAGAAGCGGTTATGAAGCGAAAGTAAAAAATGCAATTAAAGAGGCTGTAGTTCGTGAGGGCCTTGAAGAGCAGATTGGTGAAATAATGATTCCAACTGAGCAGGTGGTTGAGTTAAAAGGTGGCAAAAAAAAGGAAACTGAGCGTAAGTTTTTTCCAGGTTATATGCTGGTTCAGATGGAACTCACTGAGCCAAGTTGGTTGTTAGTTAAAAATACAAATAATGTAATCGGTTTTATCGGTGGAGTTTCAGGAAAACCTTCACCAATAACACAAAGAGAGGTAGATAAGATTTTTGCAAGAGTTCAAGAGGGTGAAGATAAGCCTAAACCAAAGGTGGCATTTCAACCTGGTGAAGAAGTTTTAGTTATTGAGGGACCGTTTAATGAATTTAATGGCATTGTTCAAGATGTTGATTATGAAAAAAGCACGTTGTCAGTAGAGGTTTTAATTTTTGGGCGCTCTACTGCAGTAGAGTTAGAGTTTTCTCAAGTGGAGAAAACATAAAGTCAACCTAAGGGTTGACTAAATAACGGGGAGCCTAATGGCGTATGTACCCATAGGAGAAAAAAATGGCAAAAAAAATTGAGTCATATATTAAGTTGCAGGTACCTGCATCAGAGGCAAATCCATCGCCACCAGTAGGGCCAGCATTAGGTCAACATGGTGTTAATATCATGGATTTTTGTAAGGCATTCAATGCACAAACCCAAGATCTTGACAAAGGTATGCCGGTACCAGTCATTATTACAGTTTATAACGATCGCAGTTTTACATTCGTAACTAAAACACCACCAGCAGCATTCCTTTTGCGCAAAGTGACAGGAATTGAGAAGGGAAGCGGTGAACCGCATATTGATAAAGTCGGCACAGTAACACGCGCCCAGCTAGAGGAAGTCGCCAATATCAAAATGAAAGATTTAAATGCAAATGATTTAGATGCTGCAGTACAAATTGTTGCCGGAACAGCCCGTTCTATGGGTCTTGTGGTGGAGGGTTGATCATGGCTAATTCGACAAAAAAACAAAAAGAAAATAATGCAAAAATTGAAACAGGTGCGAGATATTCAATTCTGGATGCAATTAACTTGGTGAAAGATTGCGCAACAGCAAAATTTGATGAAACAATCGATGTTAGTGTCAACCTTGGTATTGACACAAAAAAATCTGACCAAACCATTCGTGGAGCAGTCGTTCTACCAAATGGCACTGGGAAAGTAGTTCGTGTAGCAGTTTTCACACAAGGCGATAACGTAAAAAAAGCAAATGATGCCGGTGCCGATATCGTTGGTATGGAAGATTTAATGAAATCTATGCAAAATGGAGATCTGAACTACGATGTAATTATTGCTTCTCCTGACGCTATGGGAGTAGTTGGACGCCTAGGACAGGTTCTTGGGCCTCGCGGTTTAATGCCAAACCCTAAGGTAGGAACAGTGACACAAGATGTGGCAACTGCGGTTAGTAACGCCAAAGCCGGACAAGTTCGTTATCGTGCTGATAAGGCTGGTATTGTTCATGCAGGTATAGGTAAAGCTTCTTTTGACTCTAAATCATTAGAAGAAAATTTTACCACCCTATTGGAGGCATTGAAAAAGGCAAAACCAGCTTCTACAAAAGGTGTTTATTTTAAAAAAATTAGTGTTTCATCAACAATGGGACCTGGATTGGCAGTTGATGTAGCAAATGTTGATATTTAATTAGTTTTATCCTTGGCAGGTTTATATTGAATTTGCCAAAAAAGAATTCTTTGGGCGACAGGTTATCTTGTCATGCCTCAAAGACCATAGGTGCGATAAATTGCTTGCAATTTATCGCTTAATAAATTGATTATTCAATTTGCCTATGTAGAGGGTATGAAAATACTCTGTGGCGAAAGTTATAGTTTTATGGCTTTCATTTTTTAATTGTTCAGGAGGGGTTATGGCTCTAAATCTTGAAGCAAAAAAGGCAGTTGTCGAACAAGTTAACGCGGTAGCAAATACTGCAGTTTCAGTTGGTGCTGCCGAGTATCGCGGATTGAACGTTGAACAAATGACTAGTTTACGCACATCTGCAAATGATGCCGGCGTATTTTTGCGGGTAGTAAAGAATACTTTGGCAAAAAGAGCGTTAGCGAAAACCGATTGTGAGTGCATCATATCGGTACTAAGTGGTCCTGTAATTTTGGGATTCTCCCAAAAAGATCCAGGTGCTGTAGCGCGCGTTTTTCGTGACTTTATTAAAGAAAATGAAACATTAGTCGTTAAAGGTTTGGGTGTTGCTGGTGAGTTTATTGATGCAGACCAGCTCAGGCGCATTGCAAGCCTCCCAACTAAAGATCAGGCAATTAGTTTGTTGATGGCGTTAATGCTAGCTCCAACAGAGAAACTAGTTAGAACTTTGAATGAAGTTCCAGCAAAGGTAACTCGAGTTATGGCTGCTATTCGTGATCAACAACAATAACAAATAATATATAGGAGTATATATCATGGCTAAATTAAGTAACAAAGATATATTAGATGCAATAGCAGATATGTCTGTAATGGATGTTGTTGAACTGGTTTCAGCAATGGAAGAAAAATTTGGTGTTTCTGCAGCAGCGGTAGCTGCAGCGCCAGCTGCTGCAGCGACAGCAGATGCCGGTGACGCTGCAGAAGAGAAAACTGAGTTTAATGTAGTTCTGACCAGTTTTGGTGACAAAAAAGTTGCCGTAATTAAAGCCGTACGTGGCATTACTAGCTTGGGTCTTAAGGAAGCGAAAGATCTAGTTGAAGGCGCTCCAGCCCCAGTTAAGGAAGGTGTCGCTAAGGCAGAGGCAGAAGATATACAAAAACAGCTTGAAGAAGCTGGAGCTAGCGTAGAGCTTAAGT
>CAJWNF010000099.1 GCA_913044155.1 uncultured Gammaproteobacteria bacterium | reverse complement strand
TGTTCACCTTTAAGAAATCGAACAACACCAACCTTCATATCATATGCCAATGACCTACAAATCATACCCATTGCTGAAGAAGACTTACCCTTGCCGTTACCTGTCAGCAAAACTACAATTCCCTTGTCAATATTCGCGGCATCTATGCGAGAATCAATGTATTCCTTTTTTCGTTGCATGCGTTTTTTATAAGAATTATCCATATCTCAAGCTTTAGTCAATTTCATACAACATTATCAATTATTTTGCACTGATAAACCACAAAAAACAATACTCGGTCTATTTTCAAAGTCTTAGGTAAAATGGTACGATTTGTCAAAATAAGGAACATTTGATGGGTGAAGTTTTTAACTTCAGTGCAGGTCCTGCGGCTTTACCGAAAGCCGTTCTTGAGCGATTAATAAACGAATTGCCGGAATTTAGAGATGCCAAAGCATCTGTTATGGAGATCTCTCATAGAGGTAAAGATTTCATGGCGCTAGCAAAAAAAGCCGAACAGGATTTAAGAGACTTAATGAATATCCCAAATAATTACAAAGTATTGTTTTTGCAGGGTGGTGCTCAGCAGCAATTCTCAATGGTCCCAATAAATCTTCTAAGAGGCAAAAAGATTGCTAACTACGTCAACACCGGTCACTGGTCAGAGAAAGCAATCCTTGAGGGGTCTAGATACTGCAATGTCAACGTTTGCACAGATAGTACAAGTAACGGATTTACCGACATTGAAGATTTTTCGTCTTGGAAAATTAATCCTGATGGAGCCTATCTTCATTACACTCCGAACGAGACTATCGCAGGACTTGAGTTTGACTTTATCCCAGAGGTTGATATGCCAGTTGTTGCCGACATGTCATCATCAATTTTATCTGCACCAATTGATGTTTCTAAGTATGGCTTAATCTATGCAGGTGCCCAAAAAAACATTGGCATTTCAGGGTTAACTGTTGTTATTGTAAGGGAGAACCTATTAGGAGAAGTTGTCGAACAGCAGCCAGTTTTGTTTGATTACTCCACTCAGGCAAATGATGACTCTATGTATAACACTCCTTGCACTTTTGCATGGTACACAGCTGCGCTTATATTTGAATGGTTAAAAGAGCTTGGCGGGGTTGAAACCATTCATCAACAAAATGAAAAAAAGTCACAGCTGCTCTATAGTGTTATCGATTCGAGTGATTTTTACTCAAATAATGTGGCAGAAAGGTTTCGTTCTAAAATGAATGTGCCATTTTTTACTCCTAGCCCTGAACTAGATAAATTGTTTATCCAGGATGCATCCAATCAAAACCTTCTGGCGCTTAAAGGTCATCGATGGGTTGGAGGCATGAGGGCAAGTATATATAATGCAATGAGCATGGAGGGGGTTGAAGCCCTGGTGTCATTTATGCGGGATTTTGAAAAATCTTCAAGCTAAAGTCACCTGTAATCTCAATGATTAACCTTTAGCTCTATAAATCTAATAAAATTCACAATTAGAATGAAAGATAATAAACTCGAAAATCTAAGAACAGAGATTGACAATCTGGATCAAAAAATTCAGACACTTATCACTTCGCGCGCAAAACTTGCAAAAGAGGTAGCTAAAGTAAAAAAAGAGGCAAATACACAGAGCGCATTTTATCGCCCTGAAAGGGAAGCCCAGATCCTTAAACGTGTTATTAAGAGAAACGATAGCTTTCTTAAAGATAAAGATGTTGCACTAATCTTTAGAGAGATAATGTCAGCCTGCCTAGCGCTTGAACAACCACTAAAAATTGCATTTCTTGGTCCGGAAGGGACATTCACACAGGAAGCAGCACTTAAACACTTCGGTCATGGTGTATCTACTCTTGATTGCGGCAGTATTGATGAAATTTTTCACCAAGTTGAAACTGATAACGTTCATTACGGCGTTGTTCCAATTGAAAATTCATCCAATGGCGTAATAGGAGCGACGCTAGATATGCTTTATAGCCATGATCTGAATATATGCGGAGAGGTTGAAATTGCCGTATCACATCAACTGATGATGCAGGATCAGTCGCAAGATATTGAAGTAATTTATGCTCACCAGCAAGCTCTAGATCAGTGCAGACGCTGGCTATCAAATCATCATCCAAGGACAGAACTGCGTTCAGTAGCTTCAAACGCTCTTGCTGCTCGCATGATAAAGGATGAACCTAACGCGGCTGCTATTGCTTCTGAAACCGCACTTAGTCTGTATGGCTTACAGCGTGTGGCGAAAAACATTGAAGATAAGGCTGGAAATGTAACTCGTTTTGTTGCAATCGGCAAAGATAGTGTGCCACCTGGCGATGAAGATAAAACCTCTCTACTTGTCGTTACAAAGCATGAATCTGGCGCCTTATTTGAACTGTTGGAACCTTTTAAGAAACATAAAATAAATATGCTTCAGCTTGCAAGACATCCCATTCCTGGGGTTAAGTGGGAATACTTATTTTTTGTAGATATTGAGGGTCACCAAGAAGACGAGAAGGTTAAAAAAGCTCTTTCTGAAGTAGAAAAGCGTGTTTCAAAATTAAACATCCTTGGATCATACCCAGTCGCAATTTTATGAACGTCTGTGAATCAATTCTTGGTTTGAATCCATATCAAGGAGGAAAACCAATAGAGGAACTTAAGCGCGAACTAGGGCTGGAGTACGTAATTAAACTGGCTTCAAATGAAAACCCTTTGGGCGCCAGTTCAAATGTAAAGCAAGCAATAAACTCTGCACTAAAGGAAATTCATCGTTATCCTGATGGCAACGGGTATGACTTGAAGATTGCCCTGAGCAAACATCTTGGGGTTGATATTGCCACAATTTCGCTTGGAAATGGTTCCAATGAACTATTGGAATTAATAGCAAGAGTTTTTGTATGTAAATCAACAGATGAGGTAATTTTTTCACAGTATGCCTTTGTAGTTTATCCTCTTGTAACTCAAGCCTTAGGTGCAACCGCAAAGATTGCACCAGCTCAAGAATTTGGTCATAATTTGGATGCAATGTTAGAGATGATTGGAGACGAAACGAAACTTATCTTTATCGCTAATCCCAACAACCCTACAGGTACATTGTTAACTGACGATGAGATATATAATTTTTTATCTAAAGTTCCTACACGCATTCCTGTAGTCCTTGACCAAGCATATTACGAATATTTGGATACTAGGGACCAAGCTATGGACTGGTTAAATGTTTTTGATAATCTCATAATAACACGCACCTTCTCTAAGGCTTATGGGTTAGCAGGTCTAAGAGTTGGATATTCTGTTAGTAGGGCAGATATTGCTGATTACATTAACCGAGTTAGGGCTCCATTTAATGTTAATCATAATGCTCAAATTGCAGCCATTGCCGCCTTAAATGATGTTGACTACTTGCAAGAATCCGTTCGTTCCAATGCTCAAGGCATAAAACAACTAGAAGAATGTTTTAAGAGTTTAAATTTAAACTATATTAAATCTTCAGCGAATTTCATAGCTG
>CAJWNF010000098.1 GCA_913044155.1 uncultured Gammaproteobacteria bacterium | reverse complement strand
TGGTGCCTATTTATTATTACACATACAAACTAGGCTCTTATGTTATTGGTATAGAGATAGACCCAAACTTTCAATTTAACATAGACTATTTTATGGGAAGCTTTACCTCAGCTGTAACAGCAATATGGGCTGGAGGATTAATAGTATCAACGATTAGCGCCATTATAGGTTATACGGCAATTCTTGCAATTTATAAATATAGAGCTTATCAACGTGTTAAACGCTGGAAATAGAGATTCTTTTTCTTATATTAGCTTCTAGAGTTTTGACTAGGGAATGATTATCAACTTTGCTATTTGCTTTGCCATTGATATACATCAAATTTGGAGACCCGCCAGTAACTCCAACGCTTACCTCTTTAGCCTCTCCAGGACCATTAACAACACAACCAATAACTGCAACATCAATTGATTCATTGATATCTTCTAAACGAGACTCAAGCTCATTAACTACAGAAATTACATCGAATTTTTGTCGGGCGCAGGAAGGACATGCAATTAGATTAACGCCTTTTTTTCTCAAATGAAGTGATTTAAGAATATCAAACCCTACTTTGACTTCATCGACTGGGTCTGAAGCAAGAGAAACTCTTATTGTGTCACCTATTCCTTCGCTCAATAGCAAACCTAATCCGATGGAAGATTTCACCGTGCCAGATCGATATGAACCAGCTTCAGTTATTCCTAAATGAAGAGGATTATCAATTTGCGAAGCCAACTTTCTATAGGCCATAACAGTCATAAATACTTCTGAAGCCTTTAGTGATATTTTGTAATTATGAAAGTCGAGCTTATCTAGAATGTCAATATGCCTGAATGCCGACTCAACCATTGCGTCAGGGGTTGGCTCTGTGTACTTTTTTTGTAAATCTTTTTCTAATGATCCTGCGTTAACGCCGACCCTAATAGGGATGTTATGATCTCTCGCCGAAGCAACGACCTCTTTAATTCGCCCTTCTTTGCCAATATTACCAGGATTAATTCGCAAACAATCGGCGCCATACTCAGCGACTTTTAGAGCTATTTTAAAATCAAAATGTATGTCTGCAATTAGTGGCACATTGACTTGAGTCTTGATTGCTTTGAATGCTTCTGCAGCCTCCATGGTTGGTATTGAGACCCTTACGAGGTCAGCACCAGCATCTACAATCGAGGTTATTTGTTTAACTGTAGCGTCAATATCACAAGTATCCGTATTTGTCATACTTTGAACGCTGATGGGGGCATCACCACCAATCGCCACATTGCCGACAAATATTTTCCTTGACGTCCTTCTATTGATTTTGTGTGCTTGCTTCATAGTCATCTACAACTTCATCTAAACCTTTACTATTAATTTCAATCTCTGGACTATCAAGT
This sequence comes from uncultured Gammaproteobacteria bacterium, assembly GCA_913044155.1. The sequence goes on along the minus strand of CAJWNF010000098.1, from coordinate 2,110 downwards.
TTCTCTTTGATGATTTCAGGACTCGCTTCAACGGTTTCCTCAACAATCTTTGGCTTAATAACAATTGTTGTTGATTTTGATGTATTAGGTTCAAATTGTTGATAAAAAAACCAAAGTACCACGATTAGAGCTATAGGCAAAACTATAAGTATTAATAATTTCGACCTCTTGAGTTTCCCTTTTTTGGGGTAGTATCTAATCCCTTCAATCATTTCTTTTCGTTTTGTCGAGCACTTTTCCAACTAATTGACCACAAGCAGCATCAACATCGCCTCCTCTAGTTCTTCTTGTCGTAGTTCTAATCCCTGATTTGAACAATATATCTTGAAAAAGCCTAATTGTATCTTTTTTTGATGTTTTATATTGAGTTTTCGGGAATGGATTGAATGGAATCAAGTTAACTTTAGCAGACATGCCATTCAACAATTTTGCTAAACTTTTTGCATGCTCTGGCAAATCGTTCACTCCATCAAGCATTACATATTCAAATAAAATGTGGCGCTGTTGAGAGCCTGCATTCAGATATTGATGGCAAGCTTGCATTAGATCTTTTATAGGATATTTTTTATTAATAGGTACCAATATATCTCTAAGATTATCGTTTGGGGCATGAAGCGAGATAGCCAAACTTACCGGTGTTGTTTCTGACATTCTGTAAATTGCTGGAACAATTCCGGAGGATGATACCGTCACTCTCCTTCTTGACAAGCCAAAAGCCCAGTCATCAAGTAACAAGTTGCAAGCGTCATAAACTGGCCCTTCATTCAATAATGGCTCACCCATGCCCATAAATACGACGTTAGATATACGTTTATTAGCGCTCTTCAGATTATTTTGAGCTATGATTACTTGCGCGATAATTTCATGACTTTGGAGATTCCTATTAAAACCTTGTGCACCAGTTGAACAAAAAGTGCAAGCTAGGGCGCAACCAACCTGAGAAGAAATGCAAAGAGTGCCTCTGTCTCTTTCAGGAATATAAACTGTCTCTACATGGCTCTTTTCGCCTAGACTGATTACCCATTTGATAACTCCATCACTTGACTCACTTAATGAGAAAACTTCCGGTAAATCGATGGTTGCAACAGTTTGCAGTTTTTTTCTTAAATCTTTTGATAAATTATGCATATCATCAAAGTTATTAACGCCTTGATGATATATCCATTGCATTATTTGTTTTGTTCGGTATTGTCTCTCATCGAGATCAATGAAAAAATTTGAAAGTTTTTCCCGAGGCAAACCAAATAAATTAAGTTTATTTAGCATTTATGTAAGCAGCTAAATAGTGGCCACTGAAGTAAAAAAAAATTATCTAGTTCTTTCACATACCCCATCTTCGCCAAAAAAATACGTAATCTCTATTACTGCATTTTCAAGTGAATCTGAGCCGTGTACCGCATTCTCGTCTAAAGTTTCAGCAAAATCTGCACGAATCGTGCCAGGTGCTGCTTCTTGAGGATTTGTGGCACCCATAATTTCACGATGTTTGGCTACAGCATTTTCGCCTTCAAGAACTTGAACTATTACTGGTCCTGATGTCATAAAAGAAATCAAATCTTTAAAAAAAGGTTGGTCCTTATGGACAGCATAAAAGCCTCCTGCGCTTACTTCGTCCAAATGTAGCATTTTTGCGGCAACAATTTTAAAACCTGCATCTTCAAAACGTGAATATATTTTACCAATCACATTTTTAGCAACAGCATCAGGTTTGATTATTGATAAGGTGCGCTCCATAACTAATCTCCAAATATTTTAAAAAGCCGGTATTTTACCATGCCGCAATATATCCTTAATACCTAGAGATAAAAAATGAATAAATCATTTACAAACGGGGATTTCCAAAATAAAAAAGGCGCCTTAAGAAGCGCCTTTTTTGGTATTAATTACAGAGTAAATTAATTTACCGCATCCTTTAATGCTTTTCCAGCTTTGAATGCCGCCACATTGGATGCGTTAATATGTATACTTGCGCCTGTCTGTGGGTTACGACCTGTGCGCGCCGCTCTATGCCTCACAACAAAACTACCGAATCCTGTTAACTGCACACCGCCGCCACCTGCAAGTGCTGAAGTAATGGCTCCAGTCGTTGCGTTCAACGCTCTCGCTGCGT
>CAJWNF010000097.1 GCA_913044155.1 uncultured Gammaproteobacteria bacterium | reverse complement strand
GATATTTTACTATCATTTAATTTAACACTGATTGTAATGACAACGGAAAAACTTGCAACTAAATTAATAAACCTAAGCACTGATTCAGGTGTCTATAAAATGTTAGATCGAAGTGGTCAGGTCATCTATATTGGCAAAGCCAAGAATCTAAAGAAAAGAGTTTCTCAGTACTTTGTTAAAAAAAGCTCTAGCGACAAAACACAAGCGCTGAGAAAAAATATTTACGACTTTTCGGTAATCATAACAAAAACAGAGACTCAAGCCTTGTTTCTAGAAAATGATCTCATAAAGCAATACAAACCAAAATACAATATATTGCTCAAAGATGCTAAAAGTTACCCTTACATCTATCTCAGTAATGACAAACATCCTCGACTAGGGTTATTTCGAGGTAAAAAAAACAAAAATTATCAATATTTTGGGCCATATCCATCGGCTCATGTTGCTCGAGACGCTTTATCTTTATTAAAAAAAATATTCAAAGTCCGCCAGTGTTCAGATGGTTTTTATCGTTCCCGCTCAAGACCTTGCCTAGAATATCAAATCAGCCTTTGCAGTGCACCCTGTGTCGGAAAGATTTCTGACCTAGGCTATAAACAAGATGTTGAAATGGTCAGTCTCTTTTTGAAAGGCAAGGGGGCGAAGCTTCTCAATCAGGTTTCGAAAAAGATGAAGCAAGCTTCGATTGATTTGGATTATGAGCTTGCGGCTAACTACAGAGATCAGTTAATTGGACTACGTACCATCCAAGAAAGGCATGGTTCGCAATTTAGTTCAGATATGGATGTTATTTGCGTCACCCAAAAAGACAGTGCCCACTGTATTGAGGTGCTTTTTGTCCGTTCAGGAAAACAAATTGGCAGTGAAAGCGTTTTTCCTAGGAATGCTAAAGGTAAAACCTGTGAGAATGTTTTAAGCGCCTTCTTGCCGCAGTACTACCTTGGTAAAAATACTCCAAAACAAATACTGCTGAGTCACAAGCTAGATGAAAAAATATTAATCAGCAAGGCTCTCTCGACCAAGATCATTCATTCGCCAAGAGTTGAAAAAAAACACTTTCTAGAAATTGCGTCATTGAATGCGAAGGAGAATTTAAAGCAGCATTTACTGTCAAGTTTTACTAAGAAAAAACAACTTGAATGTCTACAGGAAACATTAGCTCTAGGCCAACTTCCAGAGTTGATGGAGTGCTTTGACGTCAGTCACACTATGGGGGAGGCGACCACTGCATCCTGTGTTGTATTTGAGAAAGGACTTCCAAAAACAAAAAAATACAGACAATTTAATATCAAAGATGTCAATCCCGGTGACGACTATGCAGCTATAAGCCAGGCTGTTTATCGTCGCTATTCTTCACTTCTTAAAAACAATAAGCCATTGCCAGATATTGTTTTTATAGATGGCGGTTTAGGCCAACTTAATCAGGCCATTATGGTATTGAATTCTATCGGTATTGACTCAATACAGTTGGTAGGAGTTGCAAAAGGAGAAGGTAGAAAATCAGGTCTCGAGACTCTCATTACAGTCGAAGATGAAAAAGTTAACAGAATAAATCTAGCTCCTCATGACCCCGCATTATTACTAGTTAATAATATTAGAAATGAGTCTCACAGATTTGCCATAAAAAATCATCGACAAAAAAGAGCTTCAAAAAGAAACATATCGCCACTGGAAAGCATCAAAGGTATCGGGAGCAAGAAGCGTACAGCTCTTTTGAATCATTTCGGAGGTCTACAAGAAATTGAAAAAGCTAGTCAGGAAGAATTACAAAAAGTTGTTGGTATAAACAGCGCTTTGGCGACTAAAATAATAGAAAAATTAAAGAATAATTAACCATATGTTTATACTAAGATTGCTCGCCGTTGTAATTGTTGTTAGTTACATTATCTGGTTTTTCAATACTCGGTTTATTGGCAATAAAGTGTCATTCTTCAAGGTAGGCTCGTGGGTTTTACTTGCAACTTTTGCAATCTATGCTTTCTTGGCTGGTGTGTCTTCTTTGGTTGAGGGCTTCTGACCTTTGGTTGAAATAATTAGTCTGTTAAGGTGTTCAGTTCTAGATATAACTCTTCTATTTGCATTTACCAGGATGGAAAGCTTTGATGCTTCCCACACTGGTAAATCCCTCATATGGTCGCCGACATAATCAAAATTACCTTTACCAAAACGTTCGATAAGTTTTTCTGCTTTAACATAACTAGATAAGTTGAGATCTTTATTAGTTGCCATAACATCATCAAATAACTGAAGATGTTTTGCAATAGCGAAAGCGTAATTTTTGTGTGAAGCAGTCGCAAGAATAACCCTACTACCGAGGTTTTTTCTTTGACGAATATAGTCAATAACTTTTTGATTGTAAGGCAGATTGGTGACATTAATCTCAAAACGCTTAACCAACTGATCTTTCAGGTAGCCTTTACCTCTCGATAACCATAAGAAGTAATTTAATAATAACCACGGGTTTTTTCTCAAGACACCGATAGAGGATTTAACTAATAGGTCGGTATCAATAAGGGTATGGTCGAGATCTACAATTAAATTATTACTGCTACTTTTCACTATCTAATTTACTCCATTTGTCATATAGTACCTCTAATTGAAGTTCCATCTCGCGTAATTTCATTGTTAAATTGATGGCTTCAGGGTCTTGATAAAATTTTGGATCAGATAAATGCTGCTGAGCAAGAGAAATCTCGTCTTCTAAGTTCTCAATTGTTTCTGGAAGTGAGTTCAATTCTTGTTGCTGGTGATATGAAAGCTTGCGTTTTTTTATGTTACCTTTATCTAGTTTTGATGAAGATATGATATTTTTCTGATTAATTTTTTTTGTCTTTTGCTCAAGATAATCGTCATAGCCGCCAATATACTGCTCGATAACCGCATTACCTTCCATCACTATTGTCGAGTCAACAATGTTATTAATAAAAGTTCTATCATGAGAAATCAATATTACTGTACCAGCAAAATCAACTAACATCTCTTCAAGCAGTTCAAGTGTCTCAACATCCAAATCATTGGTAGGTTCATCAAGAACTAGCAGGTTAGAAGTCTGGGAAAGAATTTTCGCTAACATTAAACGGTTTTTCTCGCCACCAGAAAACATTTTAATTGGAGCCATTGCCTGTTTGGCAGTAAATAAAAACTGCCTCAAATATCCAATAATGTGCTTACTTTTTCCATTAATTTTAATGTAATCTCTACCACCAGAAACAAAATCCATAGCCTTCATATTAAGATCGAGAGATTCGCGCATTTGGTCAAAATAGGCCAATTCGATGGTCTTTGATCGTCGAATACTGCCTTGGTCTGGCTTTAATTCATTCAACAAAAGTCTGATAAGGGTTGATTTTCCAGAACCGTTAGCACCAATAATGCCAATCTTATCTCCTTTCAATATGAGTAGAGAGAATTTATTTAAAAGCTCTAATTGATCTATCTGATAACTTATATTTTTTACTTCAAATACAATTTTTGAAATTCTTTTTTCGTCTTCATC
>CAJWNF010000096.1 GCA_913044155.1 uncultured Gammaproteobacteria bacterium | reverse complement strand
CTAAATAGACCTTTTTAACCTCTGCATTAGCCAGAATTGTTTCTTTATTGCCTGAGGCAATAATTTCACCAGTATTTAAAACATAAGAATGGTCGCATGTATCAAGCATTTCTCGATAATTATGGTCTGTAATTAGAATGCCAATACCTTTGTCTCTTAATTGATAAATAATATCTTGTATATCTCCCACTGAGATGGGGTCGATACCGGCAAATGGCTCGTCCAACAAAATGAACTTTGGCTCCATCGCTAGAGCTCTTGCTATTTCAACACGTCTACGCTCTCCGCCAGACAAAGTAATCCCTTTGATGTGGCGGATATGTTCAATATTAAACTCGTTCAATAATTCTTCAAGTCGGTTCTTTCTTGACTTAGCTGACAATGTCTTTTTTAGTTCCAGGATCGCCATAATGTTGTCTTCAACATTCAATTTACGAAAAATCGAGGGCTCCTGAGGTAGGTACCCTAGCCCCAGATTAGCGCGCTTATGCATCGGCAAATGGCCTATACTTTTTTGATTAAGAAATACTTTGCCCTTGTTGGGCCTAACTAGGCCACAAGCTATATAAAAACAAGTTGTTTTTCCAGCGCCATTCGGACCAAGTAGACCAACAATTTCTCCGCCTCTAACTGAAAAAGAAACATCATTGACAACCTCTCGCCTAGCATAAGTTTTATGGATATTTTTCACTTCTAAAATATTGAACGGTAGACTGTCTGACATTTGTTGATCGCTGTTTATTTATAGGTGCAACTATGTTACCCTAAATATAGTTAATATTCCTAGAGCTGTAGAGCTCTTCCACCTTGTTTTGGGCAAATACCTTTAGTGCGCCCTTTGAGCTAACACCTAGAACTTCTGCTGTAATAGAGTTGCCCTCCCGTTCAATACTTATTTGTTTACCTTTGAGCATGTCATAGCGCTCCCAATCCATTTGAAAGTCAGCGAAACCTTTTGACTCAAATCTCTCTGTTAAAGCAATGACATGTTGTATTATTGATGCAGTTAGATTCCTAATGTCAGGTAGCTCCTTGGTTAGTGCCGCTAAATCAACCCATGGCGTTTCGCAAACCATATCTTCATTCAAAGCATAATTTACACCGACCCCGATAACTACTACCTGATTACTGGAGTGGGTCTGATTTTCCAGCAAGATGCCTGCCAGCTTCTTATTATCAAAATATATGTCGTTAGGCCACTTGATAGTCAAACCTGAAATTGAGAGCTCATCTTCGAGAGCCTTGATTATCGCCAAGCCAACCACCAGGCTGAGTCCATTTAAGTTGCGGTTCTGAGAAAAACCCCTTCTTATGGAGAACAAAATACTGCCATCTTTTTGCGCTTGCCATGTTCTTCCATATTGACCCTTCCCTTGGGTTTGCTGTCTTGCAACACACAGCTCAATATTGTTTGAAAATGGTCTATTGGAAAGGAACTGGTTAGTGCTCTTTATTGAGTCAAAATAGTGGCACACTATATCGCTTGGTAATAAACTGTCTAAAGAAGAATAATAATCCACGTCACAAGAAAAATAATCAAAGAAAGTGCAACGGCAGCTGAAGCTGCGTCTTTTGCATAGCCAGACAGTTCATGGTGCTCGGTACCTATACGATCGACAACAGCCTCGATTGCCGAGTTCAACATCTCAACAATTAATACCACAAAGATAGGAACGATAAGTGCCACCCTTTCGATTGCTGATTCGCCGAGAATGTAGCCAAGAGGTAACAGGAAGATAGCTAACCATACCTCTAACCTGAACGCCTCCTCAGACCTGTAACATGCCCTGAATCCTTGTGCCGAATATACACATGCAGAAAGTAGTCTTTTAATTCCGGTAGGTTTATTGTCGCTATTCATCAAATGTCTATCCAAAGAAGAAGAGTCTAAGTGGGACAGGTTCAATACTTTGTTAAAATATTAGTAACAATTTTACAACAAATAAAAATTGGTGTTGCTTATGAAAATAGCCCTCGGTGTCGAATATCTAGGAACAGACTTTCATGGCTGGCAGATACAAGAAACAGGCATTAGAACAGTTCAAGGGGTTGTTGAATTGGCATTGTCTGAAGTTGCAAACCATCCAGTTAGAGTATTCTGTTCAGGAAGGACAGATGCTGGAGTTCATGCAAAAGAGCAGGTTATCCATTTTGATACTGAAACTCATAGGGAAGACAAAGCATGGCTCCTTGGTGGCAATGTAAACCTGCCTGATGATGTTAACTTTAATTGGGTAAAGCAGGTGGATGATGATTTTCATGCAAGATTTAGTGCTTACGCTAGATTATATGAATACAAAATATATAATCACCAGGTTCGGTCCGCACTGCAAGCAAATTACAGTTTATGGGAACCAAGGGAACTTAACCTAGATCAAATGTCTGCAGCTTCTAAATTGTTGATAGGAAAACATGACTTTTCAGCCTTCAGAGGAAGCCTATGTCAAGCAAAATCACCTATCAAGGAGATAGAGAGCTTTGAGGTAATAAAAGACGACAAGACCATCCTAATCAAAATCAAGGCGAATGCATTCCTTCACCACATGGTAAGAAACATAGTGGGGACACTGCTTAAGATTGGCAGGGGCGAGAGAGAGGTGGACTGGATATCAACGGTACTAGAAAGTAAGGATCGTCGAAAGGCCGGTGCAACCGCTGAACCCCAAGGCTTGTACTTTACAAAGGCTTTTTATCGCAATCTATAGAAAGTCAACTACAAAGTCTCGGGTGAGACCTCAACTTCCTCACTTTCTCCTCCAATTTCTTGCCATGCAAACCTTAACGCTTCAGCTCTCCGGTTAAAGAATCTGCCCTCGCCGAATCTTTCTTTAAAGCCAGAACGTCTCAATACAGCCTCAATTCCCTCTACCCTTGCAAAAAGTATTTCAATGCCAGAAATTGAGCACAACTCAACCAAACTGCTCAGAACCTCTTCTCCACTAGCATCTATCTGATTAATTCCGGTAACATCAACAATAATGTATTTTAGTTGTTCTCTATTTTTGGCGATCAGTTCAAGTATTTTATTCTCAAAATAAGCCGCATTAGCGAAATACAGTGATCCACTAAACTTGACTATCTTGACGGCATTAATACTCTCATCTTTGCTTTCATCTTCGTCATTATCAGTAACGCTGATAAAGAACTTTGAGCCATCGCGGGCCGAAAACTCACTAAACCTTGGTTGCATTGTTCGATAGAGAAATAGTCCCAGCGACATGATAACCCCGAAAGCAATGCCATTTTCTAGGTGTGGGGCAAATATTAGGGTTAGTACAAAAGTAAGCGCTCCAACAATCCCGTCGTGCTTTTCTACTTTCCAGGCATGCTTGATTGGCGCGAAATTAATCAAATGAAGGACAGCCATCACAATTACCGCAGCCAAGGTTGCCTGAGGCAAGTGATAAAGCAGCGGCGTTAACCAGAGCAAAGTTAGCCCAACAATTGCCGCCGTAACTACAGATGAAAATCCGGTTACCGCACCAGCGGAACTGTTAAC
>CAJWNF010000095.1 GCA_913044155.1 uncultured Gammaproteobacteria bacterium | reverse complement strand
AGATCGAGGTAAGAGAGTTGTTTTGGTATTACTGTGGACATTGTTATAATTTCGAGCCATACGTCGAAAATTGGTTACAAACCATGGACAGCAGGGCAGAGTTTATTAGACAGCCTGCAGTTTTTTCAGATAAGTGGCAAAGCGGTGCTATTTTCTACTTTGTATTGCAGCATTTAAATGAATTTGATCGACTAAATTCAGCGCTATTCAATGCCATTCATCAACAAGGCATCAAATTTTCAAGTCAGCAAGATTTTGTCACTTGGCTCACATTAAACGGAGTTGACGAAGACCAAGCGAATGAAGCATTTGAGTCTTTTACGGTTGCAGTTAATGTCAACAAGGCCAAATCTAATACCTATAAATATCGCGTAAACGGTGTTCCTGTGGTAATTGTCAACGGGAAATATTGGGTTGATGCAAGTCATGCTGGAAGCGAACAGAGGATTTTTGAGGTGGTGGATCATCTAATTCAAAAAGAATCCCAATAACTGGTGGCTGGCCTTAAAGCCGATACTGTTTTACTTTTTTCTGGGCTTGACCCAACTGGCGGGGCCGGGATCTCGGCAGATATTGAAACTATTAACCAATTTGGTATTTCAGCTCTTCCGATCGTCACTGTACTTACAGCTCAAAACACTCAGGAAGTAAAACTGATTGAAGCAACAAGTCAAAAGCTAATCGAAACGCAGTTTAAACTACTGTCTGAAGACATACCTTTTCGAACCGTAAAAATTGGATTATTAGGCTCATTAGATCAAATCAAAACAATAACTAGACTGCTGAAAGAGAAGTCTGATCTAACTATTATCCATGACCCTATCATCAGTTCAGGTAATGAAGAAAAACTTTTAGACGATGCTGCAATTGATTATATGAGAAATGAACTTATTCCGATGACCACAATTTTGACACCTAACTTGAATGAACTGAGTCGTCTAGCGCCAGGACTAGATGAGCAGTCAGCGATAGCAAGCCTCAATTGTCCTTGGATATTGGTTACAACTACAGACAGCTCTGAAGTCGATATTGAACATCGTTTGTATCATAATTCAAAGTTAGTGGAACAATTTAGTTACATCAAACTGCCAGACAAATATCACGGTTCAGGGTGCACTCTGTCAAGCGCAATTAGTGCATTGATAGCCTCAGATGTAGCGGTTAATATTGCCTGTAGGAGAGCGCTCGACTATACTTATCAAACATTATTGAATGCAAAAAGTCTGGGTAAAATGCAATACCATCCTAACCGCAACTTGCCAAAATAGCATGAAATTTATTGATACTTGGTTAAGAAAAGAGATCCATGACATTCAGGCTTATCATGTTCCAAGCTCAATAAATATGATAAAGCTTGATGCTATGGAAAGCCCCTTTTTGGCTCCTCGAGAGCTAATGCCTGCCTACATTGAGTGCTTGTCTGAGGCGGCACTAAATCGCTATCCTGATGCCAATGCTGAGGAGACACAACAAACCCTTAGATCACTCATGGATATACCGGATGAGCTCGATATTTTGCTTGGAAACGGTTCAGATGAGTTGATACAATTAATGTCTCTAGCTTGTGAAACTGGAGACACTGTCCTAGGTGTTGAGCCAAGTTTTGTTATGTACGAGATGATAGCAAAATTTACCAGACTCAATTACCATGGCGTTTTATTGGACGAAAACTATCAAATCAACTTAAATACTACAATTGATGAGATTAATCGTATCAAACCTAAAATAATATTTATTGCTTATCCCAATAATCCTACAGGTAATTCATTTAATCGTGAGGCAATCCGAACAATTATTAAAGAAAGTGACGGTCTAGTGGTTATTGATGAAGCTTATTATGCATATTGCAAGGATAGTTTTCTCGATGAGGTGGTTAATTATCCCAATTTGGCACTTCTAAGGACTGTATCGAAGATAGGATTTGCCGGCCTGAGGCTCGGCTTGTTAATTGCCAATAAAGATACTGTGCGAGAGTTAGACAAATTAAGATTGCCCTATAACATCAACACGTTAACGCAAGCGAGTGCAAACTTTCTGTTAAAGGAAAAAAGCCATATCCTTGAAAATGCAAGAGTCATTATTAATGAGAGGGAGCGCCTATTTAAAGAGTTAATGAAAATTTCCAGTATTGCTGTCTATCCTTCAGAGGCAAACTTTCTATTAATCAAAGTCGATGATGCGGCAGCACTATTTGCATCATTGAAAGAGAGCAGAATACTGGTCAAGAGTTTTGCTAAACATCCGCAACTTATAAACTGTATACGCGTAACTGTTGGTAAACCCGAAGAAAACATCCAATTTTTTGATCATTTAAAAAGTTACTATGGTTAACCGCAAAGAGCTAGATAATTACTGCAAAGAGTATCTCAATGTTGACGCATTCAAAGACTATTGTCCGAACGGATTACAAATTGAAGGTGCTGAAAATATTACAAATATTGTTAGTGGAGTTAGTGCAAACTTAGCACTTATTGAACGTGCTATTGATGAAAATGCAGATGCTATTTTTGTACATCACGGTATTTTTTGGCAGGACGAAGATCAAGTCATTGCTGGTGCAAAACGTCAAAAGATCTCCTTGCTGCTGTCTCATAATATAAATCTTTTTGGTTATCATCTTCCCTTGGATGCACATCCAGAGGTAGGGAACAATGTGCAACTTGGAAAACTTTTAGATATTCAAAACATAAAACCTGTTGAGGATAGCCTGCTATGGCAGGGTGATTTAAATATTAGCTTAAGTGAATTTGCAACTCGCTTAGAGAAAAAACTTGAAAGAGCCCCCCAGATCTTTGGAAAACAAGAAGAAAAGATTCAAAGAATGAGCTGGTGTACTGGAGGCGCACAAAACTTTATAAATGAAGCTATAGAGCTAGATGTAGCGCTATATTTAAGTGGTGAAGTATCAGAAAAAATACCTGCCGCTGCTCTAGAAAATAACCTTACATATATTGCTGCCGGACATCATGCTACTGAACGGTACGGTATCCAAGCTCTATGTAATAATCTAAGTAAGACTTTTCAATTAAAGCATCAATATATCGAGATTGAAAATTCAGTATAGAATTTATTTTTTAATAGCACGCTTTAATATGAAGCCAGTCATTGAATATTATTAATATTTATCTTAGTCCTTGTATAATTCTTCAATTTAAATATTATATTTACAAATGAGTAAAAAATATGACGTTGCTATTGTTGGTGCAACTGGCGCTGTAGGGGAAACTCTAGTCTCAATATTAGATCAACGCAACTTTCCGATTAACAATCTTTATCCTTTAGCTTCAAAACGTTCTGCTGGAGCGAAAGTAACTTGCCAAGGTAAATCATGGACTGTAGAAGATCTGGATGCTTTCGATTTCTCAAAAGCCCAGATCGGGCTGTTTTCTGCTGGTGGTCATATTTCTGAAATTTATGCTCCAATTGCAGCAAAATCTGGTTGTACAGTTATTGATAATACAGCACATTTTCGTCGTGACAAGGATATTCCATTAGTTGTGCCAGAGGTCAATGCACACG
>CAJWNF010000094.1 GCA_913044155.1 uncultured Gammaproteobacteria bacterium | reverse complement strand
AAAAGATGAAATTATTTGGGAGATGGGCAGTGCTGGAGCAGACTTACTCGAATCTAGCGGCTTTAAGAGATATGAGATTTCAGCTTTCGGAAAGAATTTTTCACAACATAATCTCAATTACTGGGAGTTTGGAGACTATATAGGGATAGGCGCTGGGGCACACGGAAAAATAACCGACACCAGTAAAGGCGTAATTTTTCGTACTATGAAACCCAAGTCTCCTGAAGATTATATGGCGCAATTTAATGGTAATCAGAACAGTATCCCAGTAGTGAATATTAATAACCTGTCTTTTGAGTTTATGCTTAATGCACTGAGGCTTAAGGAGGGTTTTAGTGCTAAGTTGTTTGAATCTAGGACAGGGCAAAATTTCCAGACAATTGGAAAACAGATTAACAAAGCAAAAAACTTGGGCTTGATAGATATAATGAATGACAGGATAGTTCCCACCAAAAAGGGCTTTAATTTTGTTAATGACCTTCAGGAAATGTTTCTTTAAATTACAATTCTATGAATACAGGTTTTTGGCTGTGCAAGCATACATGGAAGAAAAGCGCCAATAACACTAAATGGTGTTTAATCGGTTGCTCCATTGGAGATTTTGGGACAATTGCGATAATGCAAGACAGTGCTGTTCCGGTAGCTGTTATTTTCGCACTAGCGATGATTAATGGCATCATTACTAGTATTCTCTTAGAAGCTTTTATATTAATAAGACAGAAAATAAGTTTTAAGATTGCCATTAAAACAGCTGCTGGCATGAGCTTGATTTCAATGATTTCGATGGAATTTGCAATGAATCTAGTCGATTACTTGATGACAGGCGGCGCTAAATTTTATTTCTGGGTGTTGCCAATCTCTTTATTTTTTGGTTTTATAACTCCCTGGCCATATAACTATTGGCGCTTAAAAAAGATGGGCAAAGCCTGTCACTAACTGGACTCACAAGCAATAATGCCTTAGGGTAAAATTACCGCTAGTTTTTCTAGACAATAAAATTATGCAAACCAACAATATTGCTAACGTTTTAACTGAATCATTGCCATATATACAACAATTTCATGGCAAAACAATCGTCATCAAGTATGGCGGTAATGCGATGGTGGATGAACACCTAAAATCAAGTTTCGCACGTGACATTGTTTTAATGAAGTCGGTAGGTATGAATCCAATCGTTGTCCATGGTGGTGGTCCACAAATAGGCAAAACACTTGACAAGATAGGTAAGGACAGTGAGTTTATTGGTGGTATGCGAGTTACTGACAGTGAAACTATGGATGTCGTAGAGATGGTCCTTGGCGGTTTAGTTAACAAGGAAATCGTTAATTTGATTCATCAACATGGCGGCCATTCAATAGGTTTGACCGGTAAAGATGGGCGCCTCATTACAGCAAAGAAGCTAAAAAGTAAAATTGAACCAACCTCTGAGATCATTGATCTAGGTCATGTAGGCGAGGTTGACCAGATTGACGTTTCAGTAATCGAGCTTTTGCTAGAAGGTGACTTTATTCCGGTTATTGCGCCAATAGGGGTTGGTAATGATGGGTTTTCTTACAATATCAATGCTGACCTTGTGGCCGGTTCAATTGCAGAGGCACTCAAAGCTGAAAAACTTATCCTATTAACCAATACACCTGGCTTGTTAGATGAAAAAGGTGAACTTTTGACTGGACTCAATGCGAAAAAAGTCAATCGATTAATTAAAGATGGCGTGGTCCATGGTGGTATGTTACCAAAGATAGATTGCGCATTATCTGCCGTTAAGGACGGTGTAAATCGAGCTCATATCATTGATGGACGTGTGGCTCATGCTGTATTGCTGGAAATATTTACTGATACTGGTGTTGGAACATTAATCACCAACAATGAATAGCGATCGCAATACTATTAACATTTGTGATTGTAAGGTTCTTGCTCATTACCATTTTAAAGGCGAGCAATACATACTGACCTTTGCTTCTGAAGAGATCTCAAAATCAACACTACCGGGGCAATTTGTTCATATTACGGTGTCAAATGAATTGGAGATGCGTAGACCTTTTTCGGTCATGTCAGTTGATGAGGAAAGTAATACATTTGACATACTATATAAGGTTGTAGGGGAGGGTACAAGGCAGCTATCCGAGAGTAAAATTGGTGATGTTTTATCGGTAATTGGGCCAATCGGTAACGGCTTTAAGTTGTCTGATAAAAAAAATCCATTGTTAATTGGCGGGGGAGTTGGTATGCCTCCAATGATAGCAATTGCACAAAAAATCAAAGCTAATGATTATTATCAGCCTTTTGTTATTCTTGGTTCAGAAGTGCCATTTCCTTTCGAAGCAACTGCTAGTGAAATTGAAATTCCATTTAAGGGTCCAACTCACACCATGCCGTTGCTTGAGGACTGGGGTATAGCTTGTCGTTTGGCAAGTATGCAAGGATTTGATGGCGCCTTTAAAGGCTATGTCACGGATTTGGCAAGGAAGTATTTAGATGCCTTGCCTCATAAAGAGTTGTCACAAGTCGAGATATATTCTTGTGGACCTCGTCCGATGCTTGAAGCTGTTGCAGAACTGTCTAAGGAATATAAATTACCATGTCAAGTTTCGCTAGAAGAATTTATGGCTTGTGCTGTCGGAGGTTGCGCAGGTTGTGCAGTTGAAGTTAAAAGCGATGAAGGAGTTTTAATGAAACGTGTTTGTGTTGATGGGCCAGTTTTCGAAGCTCAATCCGTTTTTTAAATAAAAAAAATAACAACAAGCAAATCAGGTGATAAGAAGTAACCTTAAAAAAGTTAAAGATCGAATAGCATCAGTCAGTCATACTCAACAAGTCAGGCTGGTAGCTGTAAGCAAGACTCGTACAGTAGGCGAGATACAGCAAGCAATAGATGCCGGCCAGAGAGATTTCGGTGAAAATTACCTTCAAGAAGCTTTAGGTAAGATTGATTTCCTAAGAGATAAGTCATTGGTTTGGCATTTTATCGGTCCAATCCAGTCAAACAAAACAGCAAAAATCAGCGAAAATTTTGATTGGATTCATAGTCTTGATCGGGTCAAAATAGCTCAGAGATTAAGTGAACAAAGACCAAAAAAACTTAACCCTTTGAATGCCTTGTTGCAGATCAATATTGACTCTGAATCTAGCAAGTCTGGTGTATTGCTAGGTGAAGTTGCAGATATTGTTCCCCAAATTGAAAGGCTACCTAATATTTCCTTAAGGGGATTTATGTGTATACCAAGACCTGAAAATTCAGCCCAAAGCTTTTCTAAGATGGCTGAATTAATATCTAAGTATCCTAAACTAGATAACCTTTCAATGGGAATGTCGATGGATTTAGAATTGGCAATAGAAAGAGGGGCTACCATTGTTAGAATTGGAACGGATATTTTTGGTAAAAGGGAATAGAATACATATTTTGATTTGAAGAAGAAATTATGAGTATCAGACTTTATATTACCGGTGGCACAATTGACAAGGTCTACAATCAGACCAATGGAGAGTTAGAATTTAATCAGACTCATTTCCCTGAGATGCTCTCAAGAGCAAGAATAGAGGTAGAAATTAAAACAGAGATATTAC
>CAJWNF010000093.1 GCA_913044155.1 uncultured Gammaproteobacteria bacterium | reverse complement strand
GGCTCGTCTCCTATTATTTTGCTTCTTCGCTATCTTTAGCTGTTGTTTTTTTTGCCGCAGGTTTCTTTTCGGCTTCTGCTTTAGCTGCCGGCTTCTTCTCAGCCTTAGCCGCAGGTTTCATTTCGGCTTCTGCTTTAGCTGCCGGCTTCTTCTCAGCCTTAGCCGCAGGTTTCATTTCGGCTTCTGCTTTAGCTGCCGGCTTCTTCTCAGTTTTTTTCTGGGCGGGACTTATTGAAGCTTTTGCTTCTAAAACCGCATTGGCAATTTCACGAGCATAATAACTAATCGCTCTAATGGAATCATCATTACCAGCAATAATATAATCTATCCCTTCGGGGCTATGGTTAGTATCAACAACACCAATAATTGGAAGCTGGAGCGCCCGAGCTTCACGGACAGCGTTTTTTTCATACCCAATATCAACGACAAAGACAACGTCGGGGATTCCTCCCAAGTCTTTTATGCCGCCAAGGCTTCTCTCAAGCTTTTCCATCTCCCTAGTCATAACAAGCGCTTCTTTTTTGCTAAATTGAGCAAAGCTTTCCTCTGCTAAAAACTCAAGGTCTTTTAGGCGTTTGATTGACGCTTTAATGGTCTTGTAATTTGTCATCATGCCGCCCAACCAGCGGTGATTAACATAAGGCATTCCACAACGAATCGCCTCTTCTTTAATAATATTGCTGGCGGCTCTCTTTGTGCCAACAAAAAGAATCGACCCTCCATGGGCTGCAGTTCTGCTTGCAAAATTAAGAACGTCGTTGAATTGCGGCAGGGTTTTTTCTAGGTTGATAATGTGAACGCCATTGCGGGTTCCGTAAATAAAAGGCTCCATTTTTGGATGCCAAAAACGTGAACGGTGGCCAAAGTGAACGCCAGCCTCCAACATTTTTTTCATTGATGCTTTCGCCATATTTTCTCCTGGGTTAAGACTTCCACATCGCCTAACAACCAACCCTAATCATAAGGGCACCCTGATTGCTATTACGGCTCTGTGTGATACATTAAATTACTTCAAGCTTGAAAGCCAAGCCTGCCTTCCTTTTTCAGTTTGTTGTCTCTGAAAGGCGAGGATTATCCCATATTTTTTAATTATTAGCAAAACCTATTTTGTATTGATTTGTTTCTGGTTAAAGGCGAGAGTTTGAGCTTGTACAATATTTTTTTGGAATACCAAAATAACATTCTTTAGAAGGTTTGCCAAAAAGCCAACACAAGCTTAGTATCAATAGAATACGAAAGCTTTGGCGATGCCGCAGCATTAGTTTTTTGAGGGCGGACTACAGAGCCTAGACGTATTGGCTACTAAAAAAACTATTAGCAATGCTTGATAAACAAAAAATTAAAACGCAGGGAGGTTTTATTGTAGCCCAATATAAACCCCTGAGCTCTCTCTATGTTCAGAAAAAACGAAGTTTCGGTTAGGACGAATAATATAAAGTAATTTTTTATCTAGGGCTTAAGAATAATAGAGCCTGTTGTTTGGCGACTTTGTAATAAATTGTGGGCATCTGAAGCATCCTTGAGTTTAATTTTGGCAAAAATGTGTTCAGTAATTTTTCCATCAATAATTTTCTTAAATAATGCCCCGGAAGAGGCCTCCAATTCTTTCCTTGTGCCGGTGTAATGTAGCAATGTAGGTCTAGTGTAGTATAAACTTTTAGGGTTAAAGGTTTTGTGCAAATTAACCTCGGGAGGCATTCCTGATGACTGGCCGAAAGAGACAAACATGCCTCTAAAACCTAAGCTTTGAAGAGACAAATCAAATGTTTCTCTGCCAACACCATCATATGCCACAGAAACCCCTTTTCCATCAGTTATCTCTTTAACCTTTTCAACAACATTTTCCTTTTTATAGTTTATTGTGTATTCACAGCCATTGTCTTTTGCTAGCTGGGCTTTTTCATCGCTACTCGCTGTTCCAATCATTTTACAACCAACCGATTTTGCCCATTGCGATGCAATCAATCCAAGCCCTCCTGCAGCTGCGTGGAAAAGAATATGTTCATCTTTTTTAATTTTATACAGCCTTTCAAATAAATACTCAACTGTCATTCCACGTAGTAGCATTGACGATACAGCTTCTTCAGAAATGCTTGGCGGAAGTTTAATTAAGCGTGAAGCTGGAAAATCGCGAATTTCACAATATGCCCCTAGGGGGGCTCCAGCGTAACACACCCTGTCGCCAACTCTAAAACCAGCAACATTCGAGCCAATTTCTACTATTTCGCCCGTAGCCTCCAGACCAGGACAGACGGGAGGCTCTTCAGGAAGTGGATATAGACCGCTTCGATGATAAGTGTCAATGAAATTTAAACCAATTGAGCTATGTTTAATTCGAACATGGTCTTTTTCAAGACTGGCAGGCAGAGTATAGTCAACATATTTTAAAACCTCTGGACCTCCAATCTCAGATATGACAATTCTATTAGGCATTGTGGTTTTTCTCTTAACTGCCAGCAGCAGTAATAGCCATAAAGTGCCCCATGTATCGTGGCAATATAGAATCAACAAAATGCTGGGTCGTTTTTATTTTACGGTCAAAAAAATCTGATGAAGGTTTGTTATTTTCAAGCGCAAGCCTAGCTTTCTGGGAGCTTACAAGCATTTGCCAAGTCGCCGTAATAATACTAGTCATCATTAACATGTCAAAAGCAACAGAGCCAGAGAACAGCCTATTATCAGATTGGCTTAGCAAAAGAGACACGCTTTCTTCAAGATTGCTAAGAGAGTCTTTGAAGCGTTCAATTTGTATTTGCGATAAAGCCGAATCAGGCAACAAGGTTTTGGAAAAGTTATTCATATCATCAATTAACTCATTAATTGCAAGACCATCGTCTCCAATAATTTTCCTAACAACTAGATCCATTGATTGGACGCCATTGGTTCCTTCATAAATTGGCAAAATACGGGCGTCTCTGAAGATTTGAGCAATGCCAGTTTCCTCAATAAAGCCCATACCTCCATGACACTGAATGCTCAAAGATGCAACTTCTTGTGCTATTTCAGTGCACCACCCCTTTACTAGAGGAGTAAGAAGCGCTAAGCGCCTTTTATTTTTTGCTAAAGATTCAATAGGGGCCTTTCTTGCTACAAGGTCGACCTCGGCGCAGGCGCTATATGTTATAGCGCGCGCAGCTTCGGTTATAGACTGCATCGTTTTTATCATTCTGCGTACGTCTGGGTGTCTGATAATTGGGCCAGGCTCTGTGTATCCCGGGGCAACGCCTTGGACGCGCTCATTACAAAAGCCAAGCGCTTGTTGGTAGGCTCGCTCTGCTATTGACACTCCTTGCAAGCCAACTGTTAGGCGGGCATTGTTCATCATTGTAAACATGCACTCAAGGCCCTTGTTTTCTTTGCCAACCAGATACCCTACCGCCCCATTATTTTCGCCATAACTCATAACACAGGTTGGACAGGCGTGGATTCCAATTTTGTGCTCTAAAGAAAGAGCTTTAAGGTCATTGTATTCTCCCAATGTGCCGTCTTCATTTACTAGTATTTTTGGCACTATAAATAGCGATATTCCTTTAACCCCAGAGGGCGCGTCCGGAAGTCTTGCTAAAACCAGGTGTA
>CAJWNF010000092.1 GCA_913044155.1 uncultured Gammaproteobacteria bacterium | reverse complement strand
AGGTATTTGTGGTGGTTTGACAAGGTTGCCAATATCAGCATTCGGCAAAGTGTTTGTAAACCCACATAAAGCTTGATAAATCATATAACTGCCCTTGAATTTAGCATCGATGGAGTGTCCTGCAATATGTGGCGTTGCCCAATAAGCAGATTTCTGCAGTGATTGATTGATATTGGGTTCATCTTTCCAACAGTCGATAACATTGGCCTTGGTTTGGGTTTTTTGCCATATGTCTTCATCAATAATCTCACCGCGGGCGGCATTGATGATGATTGTGTCTTTTGTAATTAAATCAAAATTGTGTTGGCCTAATAAGTTGATACTTGGATAACTACCTACATGGGTGAGTGGTGTGTGGAAACTCACAATGTCCGCACTAAGCGCTGTATTCAAGTCTACAAAATCTGCTAAATTTTCCTTATTTTGACGTGGCGGGTCATTAAGAAATGTTTTTATGCCAAGTTGTTTGGCTTTACGGTTTAGTCGTGAACCAACATTGCCCACACCAATAATGCCAAGTGTTTTATCTTCTAGGTTAAAGGCATAATCAACTGACAGGTTGGCAAGCGCGCTAATGACGTATTCAGCAACTGCATTGGCATTGCAACCTTGGGCTGAGGCAAATTTTATGTTATTTTTTTCTAAATACGCTTCGTCAACATGATCTAATCCGGCAACGGTTGAACCAACGAAGCGAACATTTGTTCCTTCAAGAAGTTTTTTGTTGATTGTTGTTCGAGACCTAATAATTAATGCATCACAATCCAAAACATTTTCACGGTTAATATTGCGTCCAGGGAGAGCTACAATATTGCCAAACTCAGAAAAAATTTTTTCATAACCCCAGACAGCGTCATCAATAACTAATTTCATGAAGGTATTTCCCATTGGATAGGCGATTGATTAGTGGCTTGTAGATAGTCATTAGTTTTAGAAAAATGATGTGAACCAAAAAATCCATTATTTGCAGAAAATGGTGACGGGTGCGGTGACCTCAAAATCAAATGACGTTCAGGGTCAATTAAGTTAGATTTTTTCCCAGCATAGGCACCCCAAAGTAAAAAAACTAAATTATCCTTCTTTTCATTTAGTAGTTTGATGACATTGTCTGTAAATATTTCCCAGCCCTGATTTGCATGTGAAGCAGGGCTATTCTTTTCAACTGTAAGAACACTATTTAGGAGTAATACTCCTTGTTCTGCCCAAAAACTTAAGTGGCCATGACCGGGATTTACAAATCCTACGTCATTAGTTTCTAGTTCTTTATAGATGTTTCTGAGAGAGGGAGGTAATGGAACACCTTTTGGTACTGAAAAACTAAGCCCTTCTGCTTGACCTTCGCCGTGATAAGGATCTTGTCCCAGAATGATAACTTTAGTGTTGGCAAAGCTTGAATATTCAAATGCCTTAAACCAAGTGCCTTTTTGAGGATATATTATGTTTGATTGGGCTCTGTCATTTAAGAACGAAAGTAAAGACTGAAAATAATCCATCTTTGATATGCCTGCTAAGTGTTCTGTCCAATCACCAATATCTACTTTCATGACATTGGCGGGTAGAATTTTGATATAAGATAAACTGAAATGGGATATATATTTATCTCAAGATTTGTAATAGGGACTAAAATAATTGTCAAGATATTTGGCATTGTTTTTTATTTTGAAGACTAAATTTATTTCGGATACTATTATATCAAGGAATACAAATGGCTGACTGGTTGCACTTCTGGGAGAACAATGAGACGAATTGGCATAGCGATACGATCACTCAAGAGTTGGTCGAGTATTTTGAATTGTTTGAACTAGAGCCAGAAGACAAAGTATTTGTTCCGCTTTGCGGCAAAAGTCTTGATATGCTCTACATTATGAACCAAGGCTTCTCAGTTGTTGGAGTTGAGATCAGCGAGATTGGTGTTAGGCAGTTTTTTAGAGAAAATGATCTTACATACAAAATTACTAGGGTCGATGATTTTGATCTCTACAGTTCTGAAAATCTAGAAATCTACTGTGGGGATTTTTTTTCATTGACATCGAAACACTTAAATAACGTCAAAGCTGTTCTTGATAGTAAATCGCTTATCGCACTAGAGCCAGATTTAAGACAAAAATATGTAAAACATTTAAATGATATAATATCGGTCGGTGCACGGATATTGTTAGTAACTTTGCAATATCCTCAACATCAAATGAGCGGCCCACCATTTTCAGTGGATAAATCTGAAGTTGAGTCGCTTTTTAGTATGACTTTTGAGAGTCGAGAATTAAGGTCATTTAATGATATTGAGAACGGATTAAAGCTTGAGCGTGCTGGTGTAGATTTTATTAATAATGCAGCGTATTGTCTGCGAAAAGTGAGAGTGTAATGGCAAAAAAAATGACGGGTATTGTTATCCAGTTCGGCACAAAGGGTTACGGATTTATTACGGGTGATGACGGTGAAAAGTATTTTGTGCACCAGAAAAGCGTATACAACAAGTCTAGATTAAGGAGCGATACCAGAGTTACCTTTAGAGTTGAAACTTCAGAGAAAGGCTTGGTAGCGACCAATGTTAAACTTGAGAGAGCTGAAAAAGAAAAAATGCCGCTTACTGACTCAACAATCAAAACAATGTTTGCTATATTGTTTGTAATGCAGATTATTGCCTTTTACTTTCTTTATAATTCATAAATGAAGAATCTTATAGGTTTGAGTTTAGCTTTATTGTTGGTACTTTCGGGCTGTTTTTCAACTCCTGCAAGAGAGGTCACCAATATTTGCCAGCTCCTTGATGAAAAAGTTTCATGGTATCAGGCAGTTAAAAAAAGCGAGGCAAAATGGTCTGTCCCGATGCATATACAGCTAGCAATAATTTATCAAGAATCCCACTTTTCCTCTAACGCCAAACCGCCAAGAAATAAAATTTTCGGTGTAATTCCAGGCTTAAGATCCTCTTCCTCTTACGGATTCACGCAAGCGAAAAAAGAAACCTGGGAGTGGTATCAACTCAAAACAGGAAATAATCTTGCTAGTAGAGCTAATTTTTCAGATTCAGTTGACTTTGTTGGTTGGTATGTAAATCAATCCGAAAAACGTTCAAAGATAAGTAAAACCGACGCTTACAACCAATACCTTGCATATCATGAAGGCCAGAATGGCTTCAACAATAAAACCTACCAAAAGAAGCCATGGCTTCTCGAAATTGCTAATAAAGTTGAAAATAAATCTAATACCTATAAAAGGCAGTTAAGTAAATGCAAGGCTCAATTAGATAGTAATCGTGTCTGGTCTTTCTTTTGAGCAAAATAAGACGATTAAGGCTCTAAGGAAAAATCCAATTTAAGTAAATAATATCATGCTAAATCTTTATTGAAATAGAGAGTTGATAATGAATACAGAAAAATTAATTCATTCAATAATACAAAGAATTGCAACAGGTCCTGAGCTAAGCAAAAATATAGAAGAGGAAGAAGCCGAAGCTGCTATGAGTGCAGTCCTAAATGGTGAAGTTGATGATGTTCAGTCAGCTATTTTCTTGGTCGCTTTGAGAATGAAGCGTGAGACAATGGATGAGAATACTGGAATCCTTAAAGCCTTAGTAAAAG
>CAJWNF010000091.1 GCA_913044155.1 uncultured Gammaproteobacteria bacterium | reverse complement strand
CTCTTAAGTGTACATTGGGTTAGTCTTGTTTTTGTTAATTTTTAGTTTCTTTATTGCCTTTGGAAGAATTTTTCCATCCAAGCTGCCGTCCTCAACTAAGGCCTTTAATGTCGCATATACAATGTAGTTAGCGTTTACTTCAAAGAAATATCTTAACTCCTTGCGTGAATCTGAACGACCAAAACCATCTGTGCCCAAAACTTGGTAATTGGATGGTATATATTTTCGTACCTGTTCGGCATAGTTTCTCATATAGTCAGTTGCAGCAATTACCGGACCTTTGGCATTCTTTAAGCATTTTGTAATGTAAGGTGTTTTTTGTTTATCTCCAACTAGAAAGCGGTTATCACGGTCGACTGAATGGGCTTCTCTAGTTAGCTCATTAAAGCTTGTAACACTCCAGATATTGGATTTTACTGACCAATCTTTATCGAGCATATCTGCAGCCTTTTCTACCTCCCTAAGGATAGTGCCGCTACCCAGTAATTGAACTTCATTTTTTGATTTTCCAACACTCTTTAACGGATAAATTCCTTTAATTATCCCTTCCTCAACCCCCTTAGGCATCGCTGGATGAGGGTATGTCTCGTTCATAAGGGTAATGTAATAGAAAATGTTCTCCATATCTCCATACATTCTTTGCATACCATTATGAATGATAACTGCCAATTCGTACGCATAGGTTGGGTCATAAGAGACACAGTTCGGGATAGTGTTTGCAACAATCAATGAATCTCCATCCTGATGCTGTAGACCTTCACCAGCCAAAGTTGTTCTACCGGCAGTACCTCCCAACAAAAAACCTTTTGCCTGCATATCACCAGCAGCCCAGGCAAGGTCGCCAACTCTTTGAAAGCCAAACTTAGAGTAATAGATATAGAACGGAATCATAGTGATATTGTGTGAGGCATAAGAGGTAGCGGCTGCAATCCAATCTGAAATCGCACCAGCTTCGTTGATGCCTTCTTGAAGAACCTGCCCTTTTATGTCTTCTTTGTACCACATCACAGTCTCAGAGTCTTCCGGTTGATAGAGTTGACCGGATGACGAATAAATACCTAACTGTCTAAACAAGCCTTCCATACCAAACGTTCTTGCCTCATCTGGAACAATCGGGACTACTCTTGGGCCAAGCTCCTTATCACGAATCAAGATAGTAAGAAAGCGGACAAATGCCATTGTGCTGGACATTTCTTTTTTTCCAGTAGACTTAAGCAATACATCAAAAACATCTAAATTTGGCAAATTAAGTGTCTCTAATTGAAAGCTTCTACTCGGCAAATAACCGCCCAAAGCTTCGCGACGCTCTCTTAAATAGGTCAATTCCTCGCTATCTTCGCTAGGTTTATAGAAATTGAGCTCTTCTGCATCCTTTTCAGAGACAGGAATGTCGAACCTTTTGGCGACTTTAATTAGCGCATTGACACCCAATTTCTTTTGGCTATGTGTAGTATTTTTACCTTCTCCAGCCTCACCCATACCGTAACCTTTAACTGTTTTAGCTAAAATGACTGTCGGTTGACCTTCATGCTCTTTCGCTTTCTTGTATGCCTGATAGATCTTGTTTGGATCATGGCCTCCACGTCTAAGGGCAAAAATCTCTTCATCTGACATATGCTCAACGAGCTTTAAAAGTTCAGGGTATTTGCCAAAAAAATGTTTCCTAACATAGCCACCATCTTTAGCTTTATAGGCTTGATATTCCCCATCAACAACCTCTTCCATACGTTGCTTCAATAATCCCGAAGTGTCATTAGCAAGGAGTGTGTCCCATCCCCTACCCCAGATAACCTTGATAACATTCCATCCAGCTCCACGAAACATTCCTTCTAGTTCTTGGATTATCTTTCCATTCCCGCGAACGGGTCCATCAAGACGCTGCAAGTTGCAGTTGATTACAAAAATGAGATTATCAAGCTTCTCTCTTCCGGCCATTGAAATAGCGCCTAGTGATTCTGGTTCATCGGTTTCACCATCTCCTATATAAGCCCAGACAGTTCGCTTATCAGTCTTTATAATTTCACGGTGATGGAGGTATTTCATAAAGCGCGCTTGATAGATCGCCATAATCGGTCCTAGGCCCATTGAAACGGTTGGGAATTGCCAAAAATTAGGCATTAGCCAGGGATGAGGATAAGAAGAGAGTCCGACATTGTTCGCTTCCTGCCTGAAATTGAGCATCTGTTCTTCGCTTATCCTTCCTTCTAAATAGGCACGTGAATATATGCCCGGTGCGATGTGGCCCTGGAAGAATATTAGGTCAGCCCCTTGGTCTAACTTACCGCCACGATAAAAATGGTTAAAGCCAACCTCATAAAGCGTTGCGCATGATGCGAAAGAGGCGATATGTCCGCCCAACTCGGAAGAAATTTGATTTGCCTTGACAACCATAATCATGGCATTCCAACGAATGATTGACTTGATTCTATGCTCAATCTCATGCTTAACCACTAACTCAGTTTCTTTATCCACATGGATCGTATTTAGATAGGCGGTATTGACGCCATCAGGCAAATCCATCCCGTCTTCATGGGCCATATCGATAAGTTTTTGAAGGATATATTTGGATCTATCTTTTCCTTCGAATCTTGATACAGATCTGAATGCATCTAGCCATTCAACTGTTTCTTGAGGGTCAATGTCTTTGTCAGGCATATATCGTAATTATTTACTGATTTTAGTGAGCACCAACATAACTCGATGAAGCATCGAAATAGTTCGATTAGCTTTAATTTGAATTATCCCTAACAATAGTAATTAAATCTACTTAATTAAGACTCTTAACAGTAATAAGACTAATAAAAAAGCAGAGAGCCCCATTAGCGCTTGAACTATGTCGTTTAATGGGAAAATTAATTCGGACAAATAGGCGCCAGCAAAGAGCCCCAGTATAGGGAATAGATAGAGCTGCATGGCTCGGAAAAACAGCTCTTTTGAGGAAATCTCTAGCGTTACAATGTCTCCCTCCTTGACGCCATTTTTTAGAGGTTTTTTAAAGAGACTATAGCCGCCAAATAAACCAGACAAGATTCCCGTTCCACAAACTCCCTTGGAAGCGCATACATTGCATGAACTTTGACGGTTTGCTTTTAATGTCATCGAGTTGGATGATATTTCAATTACTTCGAAATCTTCTCTCATTATCCAAAATCATTCTTTGATAAAATGTACTAATTAGGCTAATTTTATCAATTATTTCGCATGAATATTACTAGATCGATCTTTAAAGCATACGATATTCGCGGGATTGTTGAAAATGAATTGACACCTAAGGTTGTCAAATTGATTGGTTTGGCTATTGGTAGCGAGTCAATTGACAAAGGAGAGAGAGGGATTGTCGTTGGCAGGGATGGACGTTTGACTGGCGAGATCCTTTCAGAGGCGTTAATTTTAGGGCTCATTGAAAGTGGTTGCCATGTCGTTGATATTGGTATGGTCCCAACCCCCTTAGTGTATTTTGCGACCTACACAAAAGGTGCCACCTCTGGTGTTATGATTACCGGCTCACATAACCCGCCTGAATACAACGGTCTTAAAATCATGATAGCTGGTGAAACGCTCACAGCTGAAAGAATCGAATCATTGTA
>CAJWNF010000090.1 GCA_913044155.1 uncultured Gammaproteobacteria bacterium | reverse complement strand
GCCTTGCTCCTTTGGTGAAGGCAATTTTTGGTGGGACTGCCAAATTTTTGCAAGTTTTTCTGCAACATCTGGGCTTATTTCACTGGCACTTGACTTATTCATATCAACATGAATTAGCATTTGCTCAGTGGTTGCCAATAAGTCTCCACTCAGGCCATGGAACATTTTATGGAAAAAATGAAGTCTCTTGCTGTCGAGCCCAAGAATTTGGGTAGTATATTTCAGAGTTTCGCCTGCGGACACCTCTAAGTAGTAATTTATGTGCGTCTCAACTGTATAAAAAGATTTTCCTGCAGCTCGATAATCTTCATCGATGCCAATATAACGAAACAAAGCGTCCGATGCATCACCAAATGCATAAAGATAAAATGACTCACTCATATGGCCGTTATAATCAATCCAATCTGGATGGACGTCACCCTGATAAAGTGACAAGGGTTTATCCAATTTATCACTTGAGGAATATATTCTGTGCTTTCTATGACGGTATATATCGTTATCCATAATTCTATGTCTTGATACTCTTAGCGAATAGTCAATCTATTGAGGTATATATTACTTGGGAGTACAGTTAACGCTATACATTTTCCGTTATTTAATCTACATAATGCGAAACCTTTTGCCTCTAAAGGCAACAATTATGCAGCATAAATAATAATTTATCATTCATTAATCAAAGTATGAAACTTATATAATGTTACTGCCTTTTGACAATAATCAAAACCTATGAAGAATCCCTATCGTAAGGCAAAATTTCTGCTATCTTGCCCTTCATTGAGAGGTTGCCCAGATGATGAAGGATATGAAGTTATATTCGCAGGAAGATCGAACGCTGGTAAATCTAGCGCTATAAATACCCTAACAGAACAAAATAAGTTAGCCAAAGTCAGTCGCACACCTGGGCGCACCCAACACCTAGTTTTTTTTGAACTCGACCGTCAAAGACGACTTGTCGATTTGCCTGGGTACGGTTACGCAAAAGTGCCAGACGCAGTGAAACAGAAATGGCACTATAGCATGAATGAATATTTCGAAAAAAGGAACTGCCTAAGAGGTGCCATTTTAGTTATGGACTGTCGCCACCCTTTCAAGCCATTTGACGAAATGATGCTTCAGTGGTGCGTTGTTAACGGAATAAGTACACATATAATCCTGACAAAATCAGATAAATTAAGAAAAGGCGCTGCAAGCACGGCTAGATTGAATGTTCAAAAGTCACTCAACGGAATTCCAAATGTCTCTGCACAGCTGTTCTCAGCACTCAAAAAAGAGGGCTTAGACGAACTCCATGCCTACCTAAATACGGTATTTGAGTTTTAAGCATGAGGGTCAACATAAAGCTCTCCAGGATTCATCAAGACGACACAATTATCGTTGCAAACAATCGCCAGGTTTTGGCGATAAAGAGATCCATTTCAGAGCAACGTGGCGTTACAAAATTACCAAACATATGTTCATACACGGCCTGGCTCGAAAAATTCTGGCAACAACAAAACACTGAACACAATTTGCGCCTCCTCTCGCAATCTGAACTCAGGTTGTTGTTTACAAAAATTATTAAAAGCGGTCCTGTCGCCCAACCTGATATTGTTATTGAAGAGTTAATTAAGTGCTATCACCTCTGCAAGTCATACTTTATTGAGATAGAGAATCTAGCTAATTATTCTAATACCTGCAATCTTTTTGTTAGATGGATTAGAAAGCTAGAGAAAACTAAAAAAGAGAGAAACTATATCGATTCAACTGACCTGTACTCACAAATATATTTATTGGTAAAAAAAATAGCTAAGACTAAACGCTTTTTCATCTATGGCTTCAAAAAAACCACGCCAGAACAGAGAAATCTCTTTGACGCCCTAGAATGTGAAACAATCAGCCCACTAGCAAGAAGCAATTCGCCTAAATCATTCTCATTTCCCGACTCAGAAACTGAAATACAAGCTATCGCAGAGTGGGCAAAAGAGCTCAGTACCAATAAACCTAACCATCAAATAGGAATCGTTGTACCCAACATAAGCGAATCTCAATTCGCTGTAAAGCGTATATTTGACCAAGTATTTAATTCTAGTTTACTGGAGACGAAAAATAAGCCCTACAATATCTCATTAGGCAGCCCTTTATTGCAGTATCCACTTATACAGCATCTGCTAAATACCCTAGCCCTTTCCGGACAGATAATTAAAAACAGGATTGACCATCAACTTCTTATTCATGTCATTACCTCTCCCTACATCACAGGAGCACAAAAAGAGTCAAATAACAGATCTCTGCAGGTAAACCGAATCCTGGCAACAAAGAGAGAATCAAGCAGCTTCAAAAGAATCACTAATCTAGCTAGAAACTGTGGACAGTTTGTCGATGTTATGGATGAAATTAAACAGTTAAAACTTCAACAAAAATTATTACATGAAGACTGGCTAGTTGTTTTTAATCAAATTCTTTTTATCTGGGGATTTTCCACGGACAGGGAACTAACAAGCGATGAATTTCAATCACTTAAAAAATTTCAACAAGAATCGCTAATCTTAAACAAAATCTCTGATGACCTTAATAAGGCCAGCTTTGACGATGCAATAAACACTCTACAGTCACATCTCGGTAGTGTAGTTTTTCAAGCCCAATCAGGGACTGCAAATATACATATATTAGGCGCCCTTGAGGCAGAAGGATTATCTTTTGATGGCGCCTGGGTTTCAAACATGACCAGCAGTTTTCTTCCAGGCAATATCAAAATACCACTTTTTATACCGACCAAGGTTTGTGCTGAGTATGGCCTTCCAAGTTCTAGTTTTGAGATTATTCGTGATGACGCCAATGCAACAATTGAGGCTCTTAACAATTTAAGCTCCTCTTTGGTGTACAGTTACGCCAAATCGAACAACGAAAAAGAGCAGCTGCCGACGCCTTACTTCTCCTTCGATGAATATCAATTAAAACAAAGAAAAGTCACTAATTCAAGAGAACTAATTGCAATTGAAGATTCCCAAGCTCCGTGTATAGAGGACCATGAAATCAAAGAAGGCGTGTCTACTCTTCAAGATCAGATGAGCTGTGCATTTAAGGGCTTTTCTAAGCGCCTAAATTTAGAAAAATTCGATACCCCTCATATCGGTTTCAATAGACTAGAACAAGGAAATTTAATTCACAAAGTGCTTGAAACTTTCTACACTGAAATTAAATCAAAAGAATCTTTATTAGAGCTTTCATCAAGCGAATTAGATGGTTTATTGGAAAGACACATTGATTCTGCTATCAACAACAAATCAACTTTGAGATTCCAAAAATTAGAAAAAATTAGAATTAAGAAAATTCTTCATGACTACTTTGAATTAGAAAAGCAAAGAGATGGATATGAAGTAATAGAAACAGAATCGACCACAGAAGTCAGTATCAATAATCTGAGCTTTAAGATTAGACTAGACCGCATCGATAGACTGCCCAACGGCAACAAATTAATCATAGATTACAAGACCGGTAAAGCTGAAATTAGTCAAATGACTGGCAAACATATAAGGCAAGCCCAGCTGCCAATTTATGCCTTAACAAATAGTGTAAACGGTGTAGCTTTCGCCAAAATCAATGCAACTAGATGTGAATATTTAGCTATCACAAATGACG
>CAJWNF010000089.1 GCA_913044155.1 uncultured Gammaproteobacteria bacterium | reverse complement strand
GGTGCATGGAATAAGCTCAATCCGATTCTGCCATCCTTAGAGGGCAGTTTGTTGCAGGATAATTTGTCGAGAAATACAAACGCATCTTTTCCAGTGACTCTAAATTTTGCCGTTCCACTAATATCGGTGACTCCGCAATGTTCCTGAACCGCTAAACATTCTTCAGCGACAGCTTCATGGGCTTCGCTATGCGACCAAGTATGGCTTTCACTTTTAATGTTTTGGGTTGTAAACCAGGAAGGCTTCTCATAACCAGTATTAACGGTATGGATTACCCCTTTTTGGGATAACAAATTATGCAGCGAACTGACTCTCAAGGGCCTACCATGCGGGCGGTTCTCGTTGGGTACTGCCATTGCATACATTCTTTCATACGATTCGATAGCTCGAGTAATGCAGTATTTCTTATCAGCCCACTGGTCAAACCTGCGAGAATCAAGCGAAGCCATATTTAACTCTGTCTGTCCATGAACCATCCATTGCGCCAAGTATTTACCAATTCCGCCTTGCGCAATACCGATACTTGCGCCACAAAGGTTCCAGAAGTTTGTCAAACCTTTAGCGGGACCAACAAGCAAATTGTCATCAGGTGTATGGGTAATAAGGCCGTTGATAACACTACTAATGCCAACCTCTTTGAATAATGGGAAGAGATCCATACAGCGTTCTAACCAGGGCATGAGGCGTTCAATGTCGCCTTCAAATAATTCTCTATCAAAGGACCAGTCTAGACCATCGAGCGCCCAAGGCTTTGAGCCGCGTTCTTCATATGGTCCAATTAAAAAGCCATTACCTTCCTGTCTAATATATGCCGCTGCAGATGAGTCCCGAGTAACTGGCAATTCTTTGGTCAGTGAGGCAAATTCGGGATGACTTTCTGTAATTAGATATTGATGTTGAAGGTTCACTAGAGGGACATATGAGCCAACCATTGCTCCAACCTGCGGGGCAAAACATCCCCCTGCATTGACCACATGCTCAGCCACAATATTGCCTTGCTCTGTGACTAAT
Organism: uncultured Gammaproteobacteria bacterium; assembly: GCA_913044155.1. The sequence continues at coordinate 2,616 of CAJWNF010000089.1, read as the reverse complement.
TCATATTCACCATTAGCCATAATATTGATTTCAAGGACACGGTTAAAGTTGCTTACCTGAGCGCCGGCTTTTTTACCAAGTTGTGCCAATTGCGTTACAACGGTAGTTGGATCAATATGGCCATCGTTAGGTGTATACAGGATGCATCTTGCGCCATCAATGTCCATCATCGGATTAATAGTTTTTGCTTCTTCTTCTGAGACAAAATACATTTCACAGCCGATATGATTCGATTTACTAATAACATGACGAAACCAATGCTCTTCAATATCCGTGTAACCCACACGTAGGGAGCCGGTCTTGTGGAATGAGGATGGCAGCCCCGTTATTTTGGGCAGAATCTCATCGTATAGTTTGATGGTATATTGGTGGATACTGGAAAGTGTATGGTTGCCATTAAAGTTTGGACAAAGGCCTGCAGCATGCCATGTAGAGCCACTTGTAAGCTCCCCTTTTTCAATCAATACAATATCTTTCCATCCCTCCTGTGTGAGGTGATACATGAGGTTAACTCCAAGTGAGCCACCACCGATAATTGCAACTTGAGTATGTTTTTTCATAATAATCGTGAGAGTTAGTTTCGCCCGATAGCTTTGCGGCTTAGCTGGATATTAAATTTTTTTCGCAACTCTTTATCAGTATTATCACTAATATGGTTAGGGAAGTGAATAGCAAGTATCTCCTTCTTTCTTGTGATTGCGTTATCTAAGATAACCGGCTTACCTTTGTCTTTCCAGTCGTTTGGGCTATCTCTATCACTCAGTTCAGGGTAAATATATTCGCTCTGCATAACATTAATTGTTTGTTCAGAGCCTAGGTAGTGGCCACGATTATTCAGGCATACATCTTTGACATCTTCGAAGCATAATGACTCTTTACTGACATCACTGAAACCTTTTGTCATCCTCATGGAGGCTCCTAAAAAATCATTGTCAAGCAGCAAACTTTCAGGACAAGCACCCAAAAGACTTGCATACATTCCTGCCGACTCATAAACAATGTTTGCTCCAGCCATAGCCGCTGCGACATGGGTAGAGGCGCGCTCTGTTCCTGCCTGGTAGTCAGGAAACTTTGCATCTGTCATGCCTGCGGCGGTGCCTGTTGGTAAATCAAAATAAACCCCCATTTGGGCGCAGGCAGCTGAAATCAGTCCTTGTTCCGGTGACCCGCCACACATTGCTCCGGTGCGAAGATCTGAGACAAACGGCCAAGTACCCATTATTGCTGGTGCGCCAGGCTTAATCGCATTAACATAAACCAGCCCTCCTAGGCATTCTGCCCAGGCTTGAGAGACAACCCCTGGCAATAGTGGCGGTGCAGTTGCTCCAGCCTGAGCGGCGGATAAAAGCAGGACAGGCATCCCGCCCTCAACTCCAACCCTTAAGCATTCCAAGGATTCTTCTGCAAATTTCATCGGAGGAACCACAAAACAGTTACTCATGCTCACAAATGGTCTTGCTCGCCAATTTTTCTCACTACCAGCAATTATATGAAGCATCTCAAGCCCTGCCTTAACATGTCTAGCCTCAGTGAAGCTTGTTCCGATGTGTTTTTGGGTGCCCATGACTGAGCAATAAATCGAATTTAGATCTAGGTCAAATGGATCATCTATGTCTCTTAGCACACAGGTCCTTTGAAACATATGGATATGTTCGCATTTATCAGTAATTCTGGCCATGTCATATAGATCCTGACTGGTCGATTCTCTATAGTTGTTGTTCTCAGTATCTGCAATCAATACGGCTGCACCTGCAGTGGAGAAGTGAACTTTTGATCCACTCAAATCTAAATCATATTCACTAGACTGGCCATAAAGAGTCAAGTTTCTTTGAGATTGATTCATGGCCTTTTTTACTACCTCTCTTGGCATTCTTAGTCGACCATCGTCGCCCAGAATTGCGCCCGCCGCGACGCACTTTTCAATGCAATGAGGGGTAGCGTCATTAAAACCTATCTCTTCAAGAATTCGAAAGATATTTTCTTCAATCGCCTCCATTTGAGACGGTGTCAAGGGTTTATAGCTGCCCCCTATTTCACCAGGCTTGACGGGTTTATCTTCTTTTGCTAGCGGCGCATTTCTCAAAGCTATTCTGGCTTCTCTTCCGCCTGATCTTCTTCCAACCATTTATAAATAATCTAAGGCATATAATATCGCCGAATTTTGTTCCTAATTCTTACATATGTCAAGAATTTTTTTTATTTTTTTTATAGTAATATTGTCTAACATATAAGCTATAGAATAAAAAAATTATAAAATGACCCGCCAAGAATTGACTACTGACTACACTGACTTGCGTCAAATCGTGAGAAATGCACGAGTGATGGAGGAAAAGCTTGCATTATCAGAGCTGATGGCCTGCGAGAATACTAGCCACAAACAAAGAGCTCAAATCAGCTTGAAAACAGCCAAATTAATCGAAAATTTACGTCAATCAAGAAGGCCAGACCTGCTTTCGCAGTTTATAGCTGAGTACAATCTCAATACCGAGGAAGGGTTGTCATTAATGACCTTGGCAGAGTCTTTTTTGCGAGTACCCGACAACAAAACTAGAGACAAGCTCTTCGCCGACAAAATTTCAAATAAGGCTTGGTCGAAACACCTACAAGGTGGAAAAT
>CAJWNF010000088.1 GCA_913044155.1 uncultured Gammaproteobacteria bacterium | reverse complement strand
GTCAATCTGATCTAGTTAAGTAAGTTTCAATAGATTATTCAATTTTCGCAATAACGACAAGGTTATCACCTATATTGATAATTGACGGGTGATGTTTGATAATCACCATGCCGTCTCTTTTTGCATAATAGTTCTCTGGTGTTGTTGCAGTTCTATCAATATTGTGAACTTTTGCGAGTAGATCTCCCACTTTAACAACATCTCCCAGTTCAATAAAAGGTTCGACCAAGCCTCTATGTTCACTGCAAATAAATGAGTTTTCATCTGGCATACTAAGTGATACTGTTGGTAATACTGATGACTTAGTCTCTCCGGCTAAAATTTTTGCATAAATAAGAAAATTATCAATCCCTCGTTTTGCAATCTTAATCGTTTCTGGTGATGCTGTACCGCCACCACCAAGTTCAGTAGTTACAAATATTTTTCCCATAGATTCTACTTGAGTGTCATACATACCGCCTGCATCTAGCTCCAACATTTTAAGTAGATATGGAGCTTCAAAGGCTTTAGCTGCCAATTCACAAGCTCGCTCTTGTTTTTTGTCATTCAAAACATGCGATGCTGCAAAAGGGAGGCAATCTAGGGTTTTACCTCCAGAGTGAATGTCTAGTACATAATCAGCCATAGGGACCAAAGTTCTAGAAAAATAATCTGCAATAATTTCCGTTACCGTGCCATCAGGTTTGCCGGGAAAGGCGCGATTCAAATTAACATGATCTATAGGCGACACTCTATCGCCAGAAAAAAAAGCCGGGTAATTCATCGCCGGAATGATAATAACCCTTCCTTGAATATCATCAATATTATCACGAGAAGTTAAATTAAATAAGGCGATTGGACCTTCATATTCATCGCCATGGTTGGCACCAGTTAGTAATGCAGTAGGTCCTTTTCCATTCTTGAATTGGGTAATTGGAATCATTATCGCGCCCCAGGCAGATTTATTGCTTGAATATGGAACCTTTAAATAACCATGCTGAATTCCATTTTTAGCAAAATTGATAGTGCTTTTTATTGGATTATCTCTCATAATAATTTCATTTAACTAGAAGCTGTCTAGGAACACTAGACAAACATTCCCCGCCATTCTCACCAACCCTAATACTCTCGGTCATTTCAAATCCCCAGTCGTCAAACCAGATAGCCGGCATGAAATGAAAGGTCATATTTTCCTCTAAAACTGTGTAATCATTTCCTCTAAGACTCATTGTACGCTCACCCCAATCAGGAGGATAGCTTAGACCAATAGGGTAACCACAGCGGTTATTTTTTTCGTATCCATATTTTTTAAGTGTTGCCGTAAAGTTATCAGATATTTCAGCACATGTGTTTCCAGGCCTAAACATTCCAATCGCATTCTCTATACATTCAGCAATAACCTTTTCAATATCAAGGTATTGTTGAGGAGGTTTGCCTAAAAATAATGTCCTTGAGCAGGGACAATGATATCTTGCATAGGCTCCCGCTAGTTCTAAAAACATACCCTCATTGTTATCTAGTTTTTGGTCATTCCAGGTCATGTGGCATGCAGCAGCTTCATCGCCGACACCAATAAGAGGTACAAATGAGGTGTAGTCTCCATAATGACCTTGATTACCTTGAACTCCTGCATGCATAATTTCGGCTACCAATTCATTTTTTCTCATTCCAGGCTTTGCAACTTCCATCACTCTTTCATAGACACCCTCTATAACTTTTCCTGCATATCTCATGTAGTTGATTTCGGTGTCCGACTTAACCGCTCTTTGCCAGTTGACAAGACCAGTTTGGTCGCTAAAAATCGCTTCTGGGAGTTGACTATAGAGAGATTCAGCAGCTCTTGCAGAGAAATAGTAGTTGTCCTTTTCCAGACCAATCCTTTTATTGTTTAATGATTTATTTTCAAGAATTCTTGATAGAAATTCCATCGGATGGCGATCAGGAGTCATTACATATTCATCTGGATAGGAGACAATGTTATCCAGATCAAGGTCAGTTGTAAGTTCAGCACCCTTTGCATCAATACCTCTGCCATACCAAAAAAGCACACCATCAGCGCCAATTACAACACATTGATGAACGTAAAATGACCATCCATCGTAGCCTGTTAACCAGCACATATTTGCCGGATCATAGACAATTAATAGGTCAATATCTGACGCTAACATGGATTTACGAACCTTTGCTTGTCTATCAAGATAGTCTTGTTTATTAAACCTTCTTCTTTCCTCTTTCATTCTTTACTCGCCTTTCTAAATTTTCAAGGCAGCTCTCAAAAAAAAAGCCTTTATCTTGATAGCTTAGATTATACATATTCAGCTAAACTTATAATAATCATCAAATAATGTCATAAAGACTATTAAATATTGGAGCAATTCTTGCTCAAATAAAATCGACAATGACGAAACTATAACGATATTTTTTATTAATTATCTTACTTGTGCAAGTATTGCCCTGTCTAGACCGTTAAGGTCTTGATAGGTAAGAATATTGACAAAAGAATCTCTTAATAACTCGACAATTTCTTTTTGTTGCTTATCGCTATGTTCTAGAAGAAGATAACCCCTTTGATTTAAATATTTAGGGGCACTTTGTATAATTTCTCTGATGTCATCTAACCCATCTTTCCCAGAAATCAATGCCTCGATAGGCTCGTATTTGAGACTTTCAAGATGAGAATCATTTTCTGCTAGATAGGGTGGATTGCTAACAATTAAGTCAAAGGTTTTCCCAACTAGTTCATCAAACCAACTACTGTGATAGAAATTAATATGTTTGGTTGTATTTTTTTTAGCAATTGTTAATGCTTCCATTGATTTATCGGTCGCACTTATACGCCACGAAGGGCATTTGTCAGCAAGAGTGATTGCAATCGCTCCGCTTCCTGTTCCTAAGTCTATAGCATCAATTGCTTGGCTTGGTTTAAACAATTCAATTGCAATATCGATTAGCAGCTCAGTTTCAGGCCTAGGAATCAGTGTGGCAGAAGAAACTTCAAAGTCTAGGTGATAAAAGCCTTTTGACCCGCTTAAATATGCAAAAGGAATGCCTTGTTCTCTTTGCTTAATTAGTTGGTCCAGTTTTGTAAGTTCTTCGTCGGTCAGCTTGTAATCGGAATTTATATAGAGCTCTTCTTTTGTCTTATCAAGTAATAAAGTGAGTAGTTCAGTTATATCAACTATACTTCTACTAAGAAAGTATTGAATCGTTTTTCTACTAACCATGAAGGTCGTTAGATTGGTTGAGTTTTTGTAGGAGTTTGAGGGGTAATCAAGGTTTGAACAGAAGTTTTCCTAGAGTCGATTAAATTTTTTAGTGCAACAATTAATCCGAGGCCAATAAATGCGCCAGGAGGCAACAGTGCAATGAGGGTGCCTTGGTATTGGTCAATTAGAATCACCTTTAGGTTTAAACCCAGGTCACCAAAAATTAAATCAGCTTGATCAAAAAGCGTGCCGTTTCCAATAATCTCTCTCATTGCTCCAAGTAGAACCAGAACCAGCGTAAATCCAATTCCCATCATCAGTCCGTCAATAACTGATTTATCCCAAGTGTTTTTTGAAGCAAACGCTTCTGCCCTCGCCAGAATGGCGCAATTTGTAACGATTAGAGGGACAAAAATGCCAAGTATTAAATACATGTCATAAAAGAATGACTGCA
>CAJWNF010000087.1 GCA_913044155.1 uncultured Gammaproteobacteria bacterium | reverse complement strand
CCTCGCATTATCTAGCGCCAGCTCAGCGTTTTCATAACTCTTAAATGGCATATCCGCAATTACCAGGGCCTGTTGGCAGGGCTTTGCCACTATCTCGGTGTGATGTGTCATCTGCTGCATTGTCACTGTGAGAGTGTTCTCGGCGCCATCAATGACCATGCCGAGAGAGTCGCCGACCAAGATTATGTCGGTACCTGCGCTATCAATTAATTTCGCGAATGAGGCGTCATAAGCGGTCAGACAGGTAATCTTTTCGCCTCTTTTTTTGTACTCAATTAACTCACTATGCTTCATAGTTTTGTAATGCTGGATGTTTCAACTTTCGCTACTAATTCATTTAATTTTCCAAAAACAGGCAGCTCTAATTTTGGTTCAATTTCAAAAAGCGGCAACAACACAAAGTTCCGCTTAATCATCTCAGGGTGCGGGACATTCAGCTCTTGTGTCGAGATAACCTCATCGCCATAAAGCAAAATATCTAAATCAATTGTCCTGGAACCCCATCTAATCTCTCTAACACGGTGCTGTTTATTCTCTATCTGTTGACATTTTGACAATAAATCAAGCGCACTGAGTCTAGTTTCAATTTTACACGCAACATTGAGATAGTCGGGACCCGTCATTCCAAGTAATGGTTTTGATTGATAAAAACTAGAAATCTTTAAGACCTCTATTTCACTGAGATCGTCGAGTGAACTGAGCGCGACATTTATTTGCTTTCTTGGCCCTTCTAGATTGGAGCCCAATCCGATAAATGCTAGCAATGAATTATGGTCCCAACATGTTGCCCTTCAAATATCCGCGTAAGAACCCTTTCCTCTCTACCCCAAGCAATATAGGTCGGGGTATTTGACTTTGTTGCGGTCTTCGCCGCCATAACCTTTGAATACATCCCGCCAGAGCCAAGCGAACTACCGCTTTTTCCTGCCACCCTCTCAAGTCTCTCGTCTTGGTAATGGATTTTTTCGATCAAAACTGCGTCGCTATTGTATCTAGGGTCGTCGTCAAAGACACCGTGCTGGTCAGTCAAAATAATCAGCTTATCGGCATTTATAAGGTTGGTGACAAGTGCCGCCAAAGTGTCGTTATCGCCAAACTTGATCTCTTCCGTGGCAACCGTGTCATTTTCATTGATTACAGGGACCGTACCAAACTCTAACAAATTCTCCAGCGTCGAGGTGATATTTTCGAAGCGCTTCGAGTCAGTCAGATTGTCTCGCGTCAAAAGAACTTGTGCAGTATGGATGTCGTGCTTAGCGAAGAGCGATTCATAGGCTTGAATCAACCCCATCTGGCCGACCGCAGCGGCGGCCTGCAGTTTATGGACATCGTCAGGCTTTTCATTCCAATTGAGGCGCTTCATACCTTCAACTATCGAACCGCTCGATACCAAAATGACGTCAATATTTTGACTCTTCAAGTCTACGATTTGTTCTACCCAGTCAGCAATCAGGCTTTTATCTATCCCCTTACCGTTATCGGTTAAAAGGGTCGAACCTATCTTGACTACCCAACATTTATTATTCATTTTCATTGCTCTTAATTAGTTCAGCTAAACCGAACACCAAGGATTTACAGCCCTTTCCGTTCAACGCAGATATACTAAATACTGTGCCATTGTAATCAATCTTACTGGTAAATTCATTAATTACTTTTTTTTCTTCATTATTTGAAAGTAAATCTACCTTATTAATCGCTAGAATGCGCGGCTTATTGTATAACTCTTGATCAAACTTTAATAATTCAGACTCAATGGTTTGATAGTTCTGCGCAGCATCTGAGCCGTCACTTGGAAAAATATCGACAACATGCAATAGCACCTTCGCCCTTGTCAGATGTTTGAGAAATTCAAAACCCAGACCGGCTCCCTCGCTGGCCTTTTCTATTAGGCCAGGTATGTCGGCCATAACGAAATCCTCGCTACCTGCACTAACAACGCCCAGGTTAGGATGAAGCGTTGTAAAAGGATAATCAGCAACCTTTGGGCGTGCAGCTGAGATCTGTCTTATTAGACTTGACTTTCCGGCATTAGGCATTCCTAGAAGCCCGACATCGGCCATCACGCTCATCTCCAATCCTATCTCTCTTGCCTCACCCGGCGTACCTTGCGATGTCTGCCTTGGGGCGCGATTAATGGATGACTTGAATCTGGCGTTGCCTAGACCATGGAATCCACCTTTGGCAGCCAGCAAGCATTGCTCATGACGAACAATTTCACCGATAAGCTCATCAGTCTCTAGGTCATAAATATTGGTTCCTAGGGGTACCTCAATATAGATGTCGTCTGAAGATTTTCCACGCCTATCCCTGCCCATTCCTGGTTGTCCATTTTTAGCTTTGAATAAGCGCTTATAGCGGAACTCGCTGAGTGTATTTAGACCCTCTTGGCCACGGAAATATACACTAGCGCCGTCGCCACCGTCGCCACCGTCAGGCCCGCCATCAGGAACGAACTTTTCGCGACGAAAGCTAAGGCAACCGGCGCCACCTTTTCCCGCCTCTATTCTAATACTCGCAGAATCAACAAACTTCATAAGTCAGATGCACAGTCCGATAAAAAAATAGACCCCATTGGGGCCGCATGAAATAGCTATAATACAAACGAAACATTATACCTTTTTTGCTACCGCTACCCCTAAACAATAGCTCGCTCAAAGATCATAGATGAACAGAACTATATACACCCTACTGATGTATCTTTACTTGCCAATAGCAATTCTGAAATTGATACAAAAAGACCGTCATAGTGGTTTATGGAAAACAAAACTGAAAAACCAGTTAGGAAGGGTTAATATCAACGCAAAAAGGGTAATATGGCTGCACTGCGTTTCAGTTGGAGAATTTCATGCAGCGAGGCCCCTTATCGAGCAACTCATTGAGCTTTTTTCTGACCATAGAATCCTTATAACCACCACAACCACAACCGGTTCAGCAGCAGTAAAGAGTCATTATGGCGACAATATAGAACATTGCTTTTTCCCCTTCGACCTGCCATTTGCGCTAAAACGCTTTGTCAAAAAAGTTAAACCTGAAATCTGTATTCTGCTGGAGACAGAGCTGTGGCCGAACCTTATCAATCTTCTCAACATGAAAAAAATTCCGATAGCGCTGGTCAATGCCAGACTCTCTCAGGGTTCGCTCGTTAAATATCAAAAATCAAGCGCAAAATTAGCCCGTGATACTATCAAAAAAATCACCTTAATAGCTTCGCAAAACGAAAGCTCAAGCGCAAGATTCCTTGACCTAGGGGCAAACCCAGATACACTTCACACAACCGGGTCTTTAAAGTTTGACAGCAATCTATCCGCTGATACCGAGACAACCGAAAATTTACGACATATTACCGGCAATAGACGTGTTGTAGTTTTCGCCAGCACGCGCTCTGGCGAGGAAAAAGAGATACTTCAGAGCTACATCGATCTTAATGAAAAATTTGACGCCTTGCTGGTAATCGTGCCTAGACATCCGGAAAGGTTTGACGAAGTCAATAGACTCATCATTGACCACAAATTAAACGTAAAAAGGCGCTCAGAAAATAAGCCATGCGACGATGACACCGAGATTCTTCTCGGTGACAGCATGGGTGAGCTGATGTCTTATTACAGTATTTGTGATATTGCCTTTATTGGCGGCAGTCTGAC
>CAJWNF010000086.1 GCA_913044155.1 uncultured Gammaproteobacteria bacterium | reverse complement strand
CATGGCGAGATGCCATCTGGGCGATTCAGTTTTATGAGAAATTTGGTTTTGTTGCTCAGACAAAGAAGCAAACTAATCAATTGCTTAATAAGTACTGGGACATTTCATCAAAACAAATTGAAAACTCTATAGTACTAGAGAGATATACTTCAATATGAGTTGGTGGAAATCAGTTTTAGGTGGGGCGCTAGGTTATATGCTTGGTGGTCCGCTAGGTGCGATGCTTGGTGTGGCATTCGCGAGTAATTTTTCTAAACGTAAGTCTAATTTTGGCGGATTTGCTAAAGATTATCGTCCGGGTGATCAGCAGCGCGTTCAAGCAGCATTTTTTAGTAGTTTATTTTCAGTTATGGGCTATATTGCCAAAGTCGATGGCAAGGTATCAAAGTCTGAAATTCTCTTAGCACAGCAAGTTATGCAACATATGCAATTATCAGACGATATGCAAAAAGTTGCAAAAGATTTGTTTAACCAAGGCAAGCAAAAAAATTTCAACCTAGACGAAGTGCTTGAACAGTTCCGTACTGAAAGTCATAGGCGTACACACTTAATACGCATGTTTTTAGAAATTCAAATCCAAGCCGCTTATGCTGATGGCGTGTTTGACGATAAAGAACATGATGCACTTAAATATATCGCGCAAAAACTACACTTTCCTATTCATGAGCTAGAGAGTCTGATTCAGCAATTTTCCACTACTAGCAACAATACTAATCAACTAACAGTTAACGATGCCTACGTGATATTGGGTGCGGATAAAAGTCTAACTGATAAGGAGCTCAAACGAGCCTATCGCCGATTGTTAGCTCAGCATCATCCAGATAAATTAGTTGGCAAAGGCTTACCAGAGGAGATGAAAAAAATAGCCAATGAAAAAACCCAAGAAATCATTAGTGCTTATGAGCTCATTAAAAAGCACCGTGGCATGCGCTAATTAAGACGCAATCCTCCCTCCCTCACACATCAAACGAAATTTGGACTTTTATTTATTCTTCGTTAATATGAAAATATAATCTTCATCAGATAAGGCAGGTATGTGACAGTAGAATTTAGTATACTTATGGCACTTGATAGTAATCAAGAATTTAATTAACTTTAGGAGGTAATATGAGTATTCCAGTTCTTTGTCATGTCTTTTTAATACTGTTTGGTGGTTTTTTTGCCTTTCAAATGACTTTTAATTCACAAAAATTCGCTGCAACGCTTCGCATGAATTCCCCAGAAGCTGCTGCTGCTTTAAAACCCGCAGGATTTCTAATGAGTGGAGTGGTTTTAATGCTGATTGCCACGTTATTTGAAATTGGGGGATTTACAGCTACAGGAGAGTTATTAGGTGCAATGGGCCTTTTTACTGCTTTTGCATTTATTTATAATATGGGTCTATTTTTAAAAGTGTTTCCAACTTTTGATGGTGCCGATCATGAAGTAAAAAATGCCATCAGACCATTGATACCTTTAATTGTCATAATTATCTATTTTTGTACATCTTAAATTAAGATTGAGATTAAAAAGGCTGGTAATTAACCAGCCTCCCTCAAACAGCAAAAGAAATTTGGACTTAGGACAATATAAATAACTATAGTTCACTATGGTATATTAATAATTCTTTATTAGCTATTGGAGACAATAATGACTTTATCTTTAGTGTGTAGACTTCAAGCTGTAATGTTCGCGCTTTTCGGTGTGTTTATGTTGGTATCACCTGATGCAATGATGGCAAGTTTTAATGTTGGTGGGAATGATATGGCAGCTGATTTACTTCGAGGCATGTCATTAATGGTGTTAGCCATTGCTTATATTAGCTGGCATGTGCCAACTTGGGCGGGCGACAATCTTAAGACTGTGGGCATGTTCTTCGCTATTTGGCATGTGTTCTATTTGGTCTTGAGTGCTTACCAAATGAGTACTGGCTCTTTCCCATCCGATACAGCAAATATCGCTGGTAATTTAGGGCCTGATGTAGTTTTTGCAATTCTATTCTTCTGGAAATCTCGCGCTGACGCTTGAGATAGTTGTAAAGACGTAGAACAAGACAAGGCCCTAATATAGGGCCTTATTTCTAGTGATACATAAGATTTGAATTTAATTCTTGTTTGAGGTGTAGCGAAGCTAATTCCATATGGCTAAGTATTTAAATACTTTCCTTCACATATGAAATGAAGTTTGGACTTTAATTTATACTAAGTCCAAAGTGATAAGGATTTTTTTTGAAAATAAGGGTAAATAATTATATGTCATTCAAAGGCACAATTGAAAAATGGAAAACCATGGGAGCGATTGCGCCGAGTTCAAAATTTTTGGTAAATAAAATGCTAGCAAAGATCGATTATGCTCAAGACTTGGATTTACTCCAGCTTGGATTTGGTAAAGGTGTTTTCACAAAAGAAATTCTCAGGAGATCTACTCCTAGCACTACGCTCACTATATTTGAGTTGGATAAGAATTGTTGGAAATACAAGCTAGATAGTAAAAGAATTACCTATATTGAGGATTCAGCTGAAAAAATTTCTCTGTATTATAAGGACAAAAAATTCGACCATATAATATCAACCTTGCCTTTTGCTTCTTTGCCAAAAGAAGTTTCTCAAAATATTTTTGAGGAAATAAAGCTGCACTTGAAAAAAAATGGTAAGTTTTTGCAATTCCAGTATTCGCTTTTTTCGAGAAAAGATTTTAATAAACTTTTTGACGATAAGCCAGCAATTGATTTTGTATTACTTAATATACCCCCAGCTTTTATTTATGAAATAAAAAATAATATATAAATAGTATCTTTCTGGGAAAATCAATGAGCTATGTTATGTGTAGTAAAAAAATCACTATACTCCCATATTTATTTTAACTTTGAAGGCATAGGAGTAGCCCCCTCGTGCTTGCCTAACTATTAATATACTCCTTCACACATCAAGCGAAATTTGGACTTTTACTAGTTTCAACTTGACATAAATCAAAGAATATATATAATGACCCGGTATTTTTGATCACAGTTCAAATTAAAATATAATTATAGTATGAAAAAACCCATCCTACTTTTACTACTATCTATTGGATTAACTTGCGTCTCTTACGCTAGTCATCTTAATAAATGGACTGATGACCAACTTTGTGGATGGATGAATAACCCACCACATCTAACTCATATTGTTGCTGAGATTAATGCGAGAGGTCTTTATTGTGATGGTGGTGTTGCTATTAAAACAGTTAAAACGCCAATTACCAAAGATTTAATTCTAGCAAGTAAACTTAAACGTTGGGAAGGTAAACTTAAACGTTGGAATAAAATGGCAAGAGGCAAGGAGCCTATTTATATAACCAATAGTGGCACTACAATTAAAGTGAATCCATTTGCTGATGAGCAATCTGTAATACTTAATAAGCCTTTTTAATACGAGATTGAGCGACCTAACAATTGAAGGTAAAACCTAGCCTAGCCTTCGCATATTTATTTACACTTTGAAGGCATCGGAAGAGCCCCATCGTGCTCGGCTAAACCAGTTCATTTGGACAGTGCTCAGCATCGCTTAGTTGCGTGATATTAGTCAAAGTGGTAGACGCTATAGCACTTAACGCTTCTTCAGTTAGGAACGCCTGATGCCCAGTAAAAATGACATTGTGGCAAGCAGATAAACGCCTAAAGACATCAT
>CAJWNF010000085.1 GCA_913044155.1 uncultured Gammaproteobacteria bacterium | reverse complement strand
ATGAAATCGTTGCAGTTATTGAAGAATAGAGGAGATAAGATATGTCAGCAAAAGATGTAAAGTTTGGCTCTGAAGCCAGAGAATTAATGTTGTCAGGTGTTAACACGCTTGCCGATGCAGTAAAAATTACACTAGGACCCAAAGGTAGAAATGTGGTTATCGATAAATCATTTGGAGCACCTGCTATAACCAAAGATGGAGTTACAGTTGCTCAAGAAATTGAGCTTGAAGGCAAATTCGAGAATATGGGCGCACAAATGGTCAAAGAGGTTGCCTCTAAAACTAACGAAATTGCTGGTGATGGAACTACAACAGCAACAGTTTTAGCTCAATCACTAATTTCCGAAGGCGTCAAATCTGTTGCTGCAGGAATGAACCCAATGGATCTTAAACGTGGAATTGATAAAGCAACAGAGACAATTGTTGCAGCACTGCAAAAGGCATCTCAACCATGTAGTGATTCAGCTTCTATTGCACAAGTTGGCACAATTTCAGCTAACTCAGACACTTCTGTAGGCGACATTATTGCTGAAGCCATGGAAAAAGTTGGCAAAGAAGGCGTTATAACTGTCGAAGAAGGGTCAACACTAGAAAACGAACTGGATGTTGTAGAAGGTATGCAGTTTGATCGTGGTTACCTCTCACCCTACTTTATTAACAACCAAGAATCTATGAGCGCAGATTTAGAATCTCCATATATCCTGCTACATGACGCTAAAATAGCCAATATTCGTGACCTACTACCTGTTCTAGAAGCTGTTCAAAAGGCTGGTAAACCTTTACTAATTATCGCTGAAGATATTGAAGGTGAGGCTTTAGCAACTTTGGTTGTTAATAATATGCGTGGTATTGTTAAGGTAGCCGCGGTTAAGGCACCTGGTTTTGGCGATAGACGTAAAGCCATTCTAGAAGATATCGCTGTTCTAACAGGTGCCACTGTAATCTCAGAGGAAGTTGGGCTTTCACTTGAAGGTACAACCGAAGAACACCTTGGTACTGCCAAGCGTGTTGAAATTGATAAAGAAAATACAACTATTATCGATGGAGCTGGCACAAAAAAGAATATAAATGGTCGTATCGGACAAATCAAAACTCAAATTGATGTCACCTCGTCTGATTATGACAGAGAAAAGCTTCAAGAGCGCCTGGCTAAATTATCCGGCGGTGTTGCATTGATTAAGGTTGGTGCAGCAACAGAGGTTGAAATGAAGGAGAAGAAAGATCGTGTTGATGACGCCCTTCATGCTACACGTGCTGCTGTGGAAGAAGGAGTTGTTCCTGGCGGCGGTGTTGCACTTGTTCGTGCTGTCTCGTCTTTGAAATCTGTTAAAGGTGAAAATAGCGACCAAGATGTCGGTATTGGTATTTGTAAACGCGCCTTAGAAGAACCTTTAAGACAAATAGTCGCCAACGGTGGAGGCGAATCCTCTGTTGTACTTAATGAGGTAGTTAAAGGTAAAGGTAACTTTGGTTACAACGCTACTACTGAGGCATATGGTGATATGCTTAAAATGGGAATATTAGACCCCACAAAGGTAGTACGCGCAGCACTTCAGCACGCTGCAAGTATCTCTGGTCTGATGATCACTACTGAAGCGATGGTGACTGATATGCCACAAGATGCAGCGGGCCCTGCGATGCCTGATATGGGCGGTATGGGTGGCGGTATGCCAGGTATGATGTAAATTCGTTAATAAGTAATAAAAAGCCCCAATTATTGGGGCTTTTTTTTGGTATTATGAGTGCCAAATATTTAACTTCAAACTATGTCTAATTACGACGCTTCTTCTATCGAAGTCCTTACTGGCCTGGAACCAGTTAAAAAACGACCAGGCATGTACACAGAGACCGAGAGGCCGAACCATCTCATCCATGAAGTAATGGATAACAGTGTCGATGAAGCTGTCTCTGGATATGCAACCCAAATCAATGTTGTGCTCCACCCTGACGGTTCTGTATCGGTTGAAGATAATGGCAGAGGAATTCCGGTAGATATTCACCCAAAAGAAGGTGTGACCGCTGTGGAAGTTATATTAACAAAGCTTCATGCCGGCGGTAAATTCTCGAATGATTCATACCAGTTTTCAGGCGGACTGCATGGGGTTGGAGTTTCGGTTGTAAACGCCCTCTCTAGTTCATTTGAAGTCTGGATTAAGAGAGACGGTAAGCATTATTATATGGCATTCAACTCAAGTATAAAAACTGGCAATCTAGAAGTAATTGGAGAGGTAGGGAAACGCAACACCGGTACCCTAATAAAATTTACTCCAAACACGAAATATTTTGACTCAGTTAAATTCTCTATCAATCAACTACGCCATAATCTGCGCTCGAAGGCTGTTCTTTGTCCCGGTCTTGAAGTTAATTTCGACAATCAAATGGACAATACCAAGGACAAATGGCTTTATCAGGACGGCATTAAGGATTACCTTCAGGCTACCCTTGATGGGCTCGACTGTTTACCCTCTTCGCCATTTGTTGCCTCATTTAAATCTAAAGAAGATCAGCTGGATTGCGCCCTCACCTGGACTGAAAATAACACTAATATAACTACAGAGAGCTATGTTAATTTAATACCAACTATTGGTGGCGGCACTCATGTTAACGGTCTACGTTCAGGACTAACAGATGCGCTCAAAGAGTTTTGCGAATTTAGAAATCTAATTCCTAAAAATATTAAACTTACACCTGACGATGTGTGGCAGAAAATTGCCTTTGTATTATCAATTAAAATACTTGATCCACAATTCTCTGGACAGACAAAAGAAAGGCTTTCTTCGAGAGAATGCGCCTCATTTGTCTCTGGAGTTGTTAAAGATTCATTTAGTCTCTGGCTCAATCAACACACTGACATTGCAGAAAAGATTGCAGAATTAGCTATTCTTAATGCCCAGTCAAGACTTAAAAGCTCAAAGAAAGTAGTTCGCAAAAAAATCGTTAGCGGCCCTGCCCTACCTGGAAAACTCTCAGATTGTACTAGTAGCGATCTTGATCAGACCGAAGTTTTCCTAGTTGAGGGAGATTCAGCTGGCGGCTCAGCTAAACAGGCAAGAGATAAAGAGTATCAAGCAATACTACCTTTAAGGGGTAAGATTCTCAATACATGGGAAGTTGACTCTGCACAGGTGCTCGAATCGAATGAGATTCATGACATAAGCGTCGCTATTGGCCTTGAGCCTGATAGCAATGATTTGTCAGGTTTGCGCTATGGAAAAATCTGTATCTTGGCTGATGCAGACTCAGACGGTGCCCATATCGCGACACTGATATGCGCCCTTTTTGTCAAACATTTCCCTAAACTAGTTAAGGAGGGACATATCTATATTGCAATGCCTCCACTTTATAGGATTGATGCTGGAAAACAAGTCTTTTATGCACTTGATAACAAAGAAAAAAATGCAATTGAAAAGAAACTCATAAAAGAAAATAAGAGGCAAAAAATTCAAGTACAAAGATTCAAAGGTTTGGGCGAGATGAATCCAAAGCAACTAAGAGAAACAACTATGCAACCAGACACTAGACGCTTGATACAATTAACTCTTAACAACCCTCTGCAGGTAAACCAAAAAATGGATATGTTGCTCTCAAAAAAACGTGCCCCTGACAGAAAATCTTGGCTAGAAACAAAAGGCAACCTTGCCAATGTCTAAGGCA
>CAJWNF010000084.1 GCA_913044155.1 uncultured Gammaproteobacteria bacterium | reverse complement strand
CCAAAGAAATCCTTTCTGCACACAAAATACCTCTAGTTATCGATGCATGTAGGTTTGCTGAGAATTCATATTTTATTTCCGAGCGGGAAGAGAGCTACAAAGGAAAGCCTCTAATTGAAATCGCACAAGAAATTTTCTCCTATGCTGACGCAGCGACAATGAGCCTGAAAAAGGATGGACTGGCTAACATTGGTGGGTTTTTTGTTTGTAATAATAATGATTGGGCAGAGGACTTTAAGAATATGCTTATCCTTAGAGAAGGTTTCCCTACTTATGGAGGATTAGCTGGTAGAGACCTTGAGGCTATCTCAGTAGGCCTTATGGAGGCATTAGATTTTGATTATCAGAACTACAGAAATGCAACAATGAGATACCTAAATAAGAAACTGGATGAATCTGGCATTCCTGTTATTAAACCTAATGGAGGACACGCTGTTTTTCTAGATGCAAAAAAATTCATGGAACATATTCCTTCCCTAGAGTATCCTGGAATTTCATTGATAAATGCACTCTACATTGAGGGAGCCATTAGGGCAGTAGAGATTGGAAGTGTAATGTTTGGTTCTTTCGATAAAGATGGCAATGAAATGGCTAGTGACTTGGAATTAGTTAGGTTGGCATTTCCTAGGAGAGTTTATACCCAAAGCCATTTCGATTATTTGGCTGAGGTGATTATTGAAGTTTGGAAAAAAAGAGAACAATATAAAGGCTTAAAAATAACAAAGCAAGCCAAAGTGTTGCGACACTTTTCTTGTCATTTCGAGTCTAAATAGTTTTTTCATACTATGATTGTATATCAACTTGAAACAAAGTCCAAATTCCGTTTGATGTGTGAGGGAGGGTAAATTAATACTTAGCCGAGTGAAAGTATGCTCCCCCCTATGCCTTCAAATTGTGAATAAATATGCGAAGTAGGTATCCGATTGCATTTCAAATCTAAACTAAATTGTTAATCATAAAAACTAACGATTTATCGGCAACTGGGTGATATGCTTTACTTCAGTGATACCTACATGACTCTTCGCTTCTAAGATATGCGGTAACTGTAATAAGTAATTACGCAAAAAACGCTCATAGCTTTGCGTGCCGTTCTCCCATCGATTTGGGTTGGTGTCTTTTGCTGGCGCGATGATAACAGCGGTCTTCTTCATATTCTTTTCCATAAATTTTTCGCCGCCTGAACAATGCTGTCGTGACTAGGCATGGTGGTGGCATATGCTGGGCCAGTGGCAATAAAGCTATCGTCTGCTGCCAGTCGTGCAACGGGTAAAGTAGATTTTTCATGCAACATTGTCACGACCCCTTCTGATTGACTACCAGTGGCGCGGCACTCATCAACTACTAGAACTGTTTGAGCGCCATAGACGGCATTTAGAATAGCTTGTTTAGGCATTGGAGCGATCCAGCGCATATCAATGATGCGAGTTTCTATACTCTGATTTGAAAGTGTTTTTGCTGCCTGCTGAGAGAGGTAATGTCCATTTCCAAAAGTTATAATTGCGAGTGGCCCGTCACCTGTGACGCCAACTTCTCCCAGTGGGATTTTACGGTTCGGTTCCGGATAGACGCTCATCCAGCCAGAGTCTTCTTCAGCATGCAGATCGCGCATTGAATAAAGTGCGATTGGTTCAACGAAAACCACGACGCGTTGCTCCTCTCTTGCAAGGCGAACACATTCACGCAGCATCATCACAGCGTCTTCACCATTGGACGGACAGGCAATAATGAGACCTGGGATATCTCTCAAAACGGCTAGTGAATTGTCGTTGTGAAAATGTCCACCAAAACCCTTTTGATAGCCCAGTCCAGCAATACGCAGCACCATCGGGTTAGTGAATTGTCCATTAGAAAAGAAGGGTAAGGTTGCAGCTTCGCCGCGCAGCTGGTCTTCGGCGTTGTGCAAATAGGCCAGAAATTGGATTTCGGGCATGGGTATAAATCCGTTATGGGCTAAGCCGATCGCCAATCCGAGAATTGATTGTTCATCGAGCAGTGTATCGATTATCCGATTATGTCCGAAACGTTTAGTGAGTTTTTGTGTAACACCATAAACACCGCCTTTGAGGCCGATATCCTCTCCCATCATGATAATTTCTGAATGCTCTAGCATTAGATCCGTCAGGCCCCAATTAATCAATTTTGACATTATGTTAGGACTCTTTAACTGCTTTAGGTCGGCTCCAAATGCAATCGAACGGGCCTTGCTTGAGGGTTTATTGCTTTGCGCGCTAGAGCGCTTTGGTGGAATGATTGACGCCATTACATCTGCACTTGTCCGCAAACGGGGTTGTTTGATAACCTCTTCTGCTACGCTCTTACATTGCACTTCGGTCTCTTTATAAATGGATAGAATTTCCTCTGTGCTCAAAATGTCTTTGTATCTTAGCAGTCTCGAAGAATGTAGAAGAGGATCGTTACTTTCCCAGTCCTTAATTGTCGATTTGCTCAAATATGATTGTTCAAGATCTGCCCCCGCATGTCCAAAGAGTCGTACCAGTGAGAGATGAAGAAAGACGGGCTTTTTGTTTGTACGAACGTAGTCTACAGCTTCCTTTGTTGCACGGTAAGTATCAAATATATCTAGCCCATCCGCATGGAAATATTTAAGCCCGGGTTTTGAGCTAAAGTTCGCTGCGATCCATCCTTTCGGGGTAGGCATTGAAAGACCTATCCCGTTATCTTCACAGACAAACAGCAAGGGTAATGGGATAGATTGAAACGATGTCCAGCAGGCTGTGTTGATTGCGCCTTGTGCAGTGGAATGGTTGGCTGATGCATCGCCAAAGGAACAAAGAATAATACTGTCATCTTTAAGTTTTTTATGTTCTGGCTGTTGGCGTTTGGCCAATCCAATTGAATAGGCAGCACCCACAGCCTTAGGTAAGTGACTGGCGATGGTAGAGGTTTGTGGCGGAATATTAAGCTTTTTTGAGCCCAATACCTTATGGCGTCCACCTGACATAGGATCTGCTTTTGATGTCGCAAAACTAAGCAACATATCCCTTGCTGGTTCAACTCCAGATACCATGGCTGAACGTCGGGCTTGAAAAGCTCCATCCCGATAGTGCAGAAATGCCATATCATCGACACGCAAAGCAGATGCAACAGCTGCCATACCCTCATGACCGGAAGATCCGATTGTGTAATACCCCTGCCCTACACTTTGCATTTTGCGAGAGCGGATATCCAAATTACGGCTGAGACATTGTGCGCGAAATATATCAATCGCCTCTGCATGAGAGAGAGGGCCTTTTGTGTCGGAACCCTGTGGAAAATCACCTAAGGTAACGCGTTTTATGAACTCTTGGTGAACAATGTCGGAAAAATCCATGATTTCCTCTCTTTCAATATTGAATAAAAGGCCTGCAACATAGTTTGTGTGGAACCTTGGATGAGTGTATGAACGTAGCGAGTACCTTTATAATCATTAGTAGCCTCTAGATTATAACCATAAGAAGTTTATTTTATATTACCCTACTCTACAAAAGACGAGCGCCATTCTCAACCGGCATGTCTGGTACTGCCAAAACTACAGACTTGTCTTGGTTATAGAAACCTAAAACCAAGCATTCACTCATAATTGGACCGACTTGTTTGGGATGAAAATTTACTACTCCCATCACCTGCTTATTCACCAGTTGTTCTTTTGTATAAAGACTGGTGATTT
>CAJWNF010000083.1 GCA_913044155.1 uncultured Gammaproteobacteria bacterium | reverse complement strand
CCCTTTCCAACGCCACTTGGTCCGTCAAGAGTAAGAACTGGAATCATTATTCAGCTGGCTTGTTGGTGAGCGGAAAGGATATGTAAGGGTATTTAGTGTTTAGTGTCATCCAAACTTCCTATTCAGGCCTCATATGAGGGAAAAGCAGTACATCTCTAATCGAAGGTGAGTCTGTAAATAGCATCACTAGACGGTCAATCCCTATACCCTCACCTGCAGTAGGAGGCATGCCATATTCCAGGGCACGGATATAGTCAGCATCATAATGCATGGCTTCATCATCTCCGGCATCTTTTTGGTTGGCTTGTTCCCTAAATCTTTGGGCTTGATCTTCTGGATCATTTAGTTCAGAAAAACCATTAGCAATTTCTCTACTACCAATAAATAATTCAAAGCGATCAGTTACAAATGGGTTTTTATCATTGCGCCTAGATAGAGGGGAAACCTCTGTTGGATAGTGGGTAATAAAAGTAGGCTGAATTAATTGATCCTCAACAGTCTTTTCAAAAATTTCAGTCTGAATTTTGCCTAGACCCCAATTATCTTTAACCTTGATGCCCATTTTTTCAGCGCTACTTTTGGCGTTCTCCTGAGATAAGTCTGCAGGCTTTAATTTTGGATTGTATTTCAAAATAGAGTCAAACACGCTGAGTCTTTCAAAATCTTTAGAGAAGTCAAAATCCTCTCCCTGGTAATTAATTAAACTTGATTTACAAATATCATTCGCTATACCTCTTAACAAGTCCTCGGTAAGATCCATGAAATCATCGTAGGTGGCATAGGCCTTATAAAACTCAATCATTGTAAACTCTGGATTGTGACGCGTAGAGAGTCCTTCATTTCTGAAATTTCTATTAATTTCAAAGACTCCATCCATGCCGCCAACAATCAATCTCTTGAGATACAGCTCTGGAGCGATTCGTAGATACAAACCCATATCTAGAGCATTGTGATGGGTAACAAATGGTTTTGCAGCTGCACCACCGGGTATAACTTGCATCATTGGAGTTTCTACTTCCAGATAATTTTGCTGAATAAAGAAGTTGCGGATATACGCAACAATTTGTGAACGTAGCTGAAAAACTTTTCGGGAATCTTTATTCATGATAAGGTCGACATAACGTTGACGATATATTGTTTCTTTATCGGACAAACCGTGGAATTTTTCAGGAAGCGGTCTAAGCGATTTGGTTAACAGCTTAATATTCTTTACTCGAACAGAAAGTTCCCCGGTCTTGGTCTTAAAAAGAAGCCCTTTGACGCCAACTATATCTCCTATATCCCATTTTTTGAAGTGTTCATTGTAAAAACCTTCATCCAGCTCATCACGGGTAACGAAGAGCTGTATTTGTCCAGATGAATCCTGCAATTGTGCAAAACTCGCCTTTCCCATTACCCTTTTAAGCATCAATCTTCCTGCAACACAGACTTCTTTATTCTCTTTTTCTAGTTGTTCTTTTTTTAGTGAGCCGAAACCATCTAGAAGGTCCTGAATTGAATCGCCTGGTTTGAAGTCATTAACGAAAGGATTCCCATCTTTTCTTAAATCTGCTAATTTAGACTTCCTTTCTGCAATAAGTTTGTTTTCGTCTTTTTCGCTCACTGTTATCTCTGTGTATTATTTTTATCTAACTCGACCTTGGCCAGTTTTTCTGCCTTCACAAAGTCTTTTTGTGCTAGTTTGTCATCACCAATACATTTATATAATGAACCACGATTATAATAGGCTTGGTAAAAGTTTTTATCTAATTCAATCGCTTTAGTTAAATCTTTGAGCGCTAAATTATGTTCTGCTATTTTAAAGTAACAGTTGCCACGGTTATAGTAAGCTGCAATATATTTTTCGTCTATTGAAATTGCTTTAGAATAGTTCTGGATTGCTTCTTTAGTTTTGTTGAGCTTATCATAGCAATTTGCTAAATTATTAAAAATACCTGTATCCTTTTTATTCAATTTTAGTGCACACTCGAAATACTCTATAGCCTTGTTAAAGTTCTCTTTCTGCTGCTCCATATAGGCTAAGCAATAATAAGCTTCGGCGCTATTAGGATTCGCCTTAATTGCGCTAGCTATGCTTTCATGTGCCAGATCAAAATTACCCTGTTGCTGGTGCAGATAGCCCAAATTAATGTGTGCACTTGCCTTCAGGTCATTGTCAGCGGATTTATTGTTAACTAAAGCATTCCAGCTCTGAATAGCTGCGGAATATTTGCCTTGCCTTTGATAACTATAGGCTGTTACCATTAATTCACCGAGCTCTTCGCTTGAAGTCATAAAAAATGAATTCCTTGTAGACAGAATCGTTTTATTTTAATTGCCTTTTGTCTTGTCAATATCAACACTTATTGCGGTCGCCATCTTGGACCTTGTCCTTATAGAACGAAATAAAATAAATAGGCAAAAAAATAAAAATAAAAACGGCGCAAACCAAAGCATGTAGGTTGCAGGCTTAATTGGCGGTTTGAAAACAACAAAATCACCATACCTCTGCACCATAAAACTATAAATTTCATCGTTTGTGTTATTATCGAGGATCATTTTACGAACCTGTTCACGCAAATCAAGCGCTAAATCTGAATTCGAATCGCCGATACTTTGACCTTGACATACCGGGCAACGAATATCTTCAATTAAATCACGGTAGCGCTTCTCTTGTTCAGATGAAATAAATTCTTTTGCCTCGATAGATCCAGCATAACTAGATTGAATAAGCAAAAATATGAGGCTAAATTGAATAAAATAACGCATTCAAACAGTTAGATATTTAAAGTACAAATTTTAACTTATGCCGCTTATTACCTTAGACAATATTTCGCTACAATTCTCTGAAAAGTTAGTGCTAAATGAGATTAGTGCCACTATACAAAAGGGTGACAAAATAGCGCTAATCGGTCGTAATGGAGAAGGTAAAACCAGTCTTTTGAGGGTGCTGGCAGGAATAATTGATGCAGATGATGGTGAGATAAAAGTAAAAAATAATACTTCTATTAGTTACTTAGAGCAGTCGACACTTCAAGATATCGATCAATCCCTCTTTGCAGTCGTCGCAAGAGGTCTGGGTAGCATTGGAAGCCTTTTAGCAAATTATTACCAAAGCACTCATTTGGGCAATACTAAGGAGGCCAACTCCTATCAAAGCCTTATCGAGCAGGAGGATGCTTGGCACTATATACACAAAATTGAGGCAATCCTAAATCGCTATAAACTGGACCCCGAAGCCAAACTTTCTACAATGTCAGGTGGATGGAAAAGGCGTGTCATGCTTGCCCGCGCAATCATCCAAGAGCCTGATCTTCTACTACTTGATGAACCGACAAACCATATGGACATTGCCGCGATCCTTGATTTAGAGAAGCAGCTCAAAGATTTTCATGGAACTATAATCTTAATTAGCCATGACCGCTCATTTGTACAAGCAATTGCAAATAGGGTTTTTGATCTAGATAGAGGAAATCTCGCAGTATTTGAATGCGGCTATCTCGACTACTTAAAACGCAAGGAAAGTTTACTTAATGCGGAAGACCTAGAAAACGCAAGGTTCGATAAAAAGCTCGCCCAAGAGGAGGTATGGATACGTCAAGGTATAAAAGCAAGAAGGACTCGCAATGAAGGTCGTGTTAGGGCTCTAAAAGAGATGCGGCAAGCTTACATCAATCGTCGCAAAAAACAAGGCAAAGCAAAAATTCATACACCTGATGAAGACGAAAAAAGAATTTCAAAAATTGTATTTGAAGTAAAAAATATAAGTT
>CAJWNF010000082.1 GCA_913044155.1 uncultured Gammaproteobacteria bacterium | reverse complement strand
TTAAAATCATGATAGCTGGTGAAACGCTCACAGCTGAAAGAATCGAATCATTGTATGCAAGAATTATCGACGAGGATTTCTCTTATGGTGCAGGCTCTTCAATCTCAATGAACATCGTTCAGGACTATATAGATAAAATCAAATCCGACATTAAGCTTACTAAAAAACTAAACATTGTGGTCGATTGTGGTAACGGGATTGCCGGCGATATTGCCCCTAAACTGTTCGAGTCTCTTGGCGCTAATGTCACTAAACTTTTTTGTCTAGTGGATGGCAGATTTCCCAATCATCATCCAGACCCATCAAAACCCGAAAACCTAAAAGATTTAATCAATGAGGTGCTTGATACTGGTGCCGACTTGGGACTTGCATTTGATGGTGATGGAGACCGTTTAGGTTTAATTGACAATAAAGGTAAGGTTATATGGGCTGATCGTCAAATGATCCTCTATGCAAGAGATGTGATTAGCAGAAATAGCGGCGCAAAAATTATTTATGATGTTAAATGCTCATCCCTACTACCGCAGGACATTTCCAAGCATGGCGGTGAACCGATTATGAGCCGTACAGGTCACAGTTTTATTAAAAACAAGATCAAGGAAACCGGTGCTGAACTGGGTGGTGAAATGTCTGGCCATATCTTCTTTAATGAGCGCTGGTATGGCTTCGATGATGCCCTCTATACGGGCGCGAGGCTTTTAGAGATAATTTCAAAAAACGATGACTCCTGTGCCGAAATTTTTGCCAAATTGCCGGACCGAGTCAACACACCTGAAATCAACATCCACTTCAATAAACATGGCGAACAACATGACGCTATATCAAAGCTTTGCAAGGATATTGATTTTCCTGGTTCCGAGATAAACACTATTGACGGGATACGTGTCGATTATGAAAACGGCTGGGGCTTGGTTAGAGCCTCTAACACCACCCCATGTTTGGTGTTAAGGTTTGAAGCTAATGACAAAGAGATGCTTGAGAATATACAAGCAAAATTCAGGACTTGGTTAGAGCGCAACAGTGTCCCAACGAAAAACTTATAGCATGTCTATATTTTAATCCTAGGAACAAACTCCAGTACCGTTGCATTAATGCAATATCTTGGTAAGCCGCCTGGACCATCATTAAAGACATGACCTAGATGAATATCGGAACTGACTGAACGTATTTCAGTTCGCACCATGCCAAAGCTGTAATCAATTTTTTCATAAACCTCGTTAGTTACAGGCCGAGTAAAAGATAGCCAGCCAGATTTAGAGTTAAAGCGGTAGTCTGTGTCAAATAGAGGTCTCCCTGAGAGCTTATCTACAAATACACCATCAGGGGTATTATTAAAGATTTCGTATTGCTTGCAATAGCGTCTATCGGTGCCATCGTTAAAGGCGACATTATAGGATTCTGAGTTCGCTCCGAGCTTAAATTCGCCCAAAGCCTTATAGAACTCTTTAACATCCATAAAGCCTTGATTTGCCCAAACCTCTTTACCATCTTCGATAAAGAAAATGGTAGGCGCAGCCCAGGTCTCGGTTGTTAAATTAAAACCTTGTAGCGCAGATGCTGGCGCGGTTCTTAGAGCAATCGAACCTGAATATTTAGATGTCACTTCTGTTTCTAATTTCAAACAAAATAGGCAGGTTCCCTCTATCTCTGGACCAATCACAACAATCTCCTTACCGCCAAGAGGTCGGATAGTATCGTGATACGCAGTTTTAATATCTCTGTCGACAAATGCAACACCGGTCGAATGGTCAGGACAATAGCCGTTTGGATTTTTGACTAGGTAGTCCTGATGATAATTTTCGGCAGGCCAAAATTTGTCCAACTCCATTATCTCTGTGACGATATCGCCATAACCTTTTTCGTTAAGCAGTTTTTGAAACTCTTCCCTTGTTTGGAGCGCTATGGCTTGTTGCTCTGGGGTTGTCCAGTATATTGCAGATCGATAGTTATTGCCTATATCGTTACCCTGGCCATTGGTCTGTGTAGGGTTATGGATTTGCCAAAAATTCTTGATTAGATATTCGGTTGATACAATATCTGGGTCATAGACCACTTTAACAGTCTCGGTGTGATTAATCAGAATGTCCTCGACCTCGGTTTCTTCATTAGAGTTTGCAATGTTCCTAAGAGTTTCCAAAAAACCGCCGCCTTTTAAGTTTCGATTTTCTAGAACATCTCTGTAGGTTGGATTGTCATAGTTGCCGCCAGAATAGCCTGACTCAACATCAACCACACCCTCGATCTGCTCGAAGTTTTTCTCGACCCCCCAAAAACAGCCTGCCGCAAAAAATATCTCTAAGACCATAACTGAACCATTAATTATCTAGGGAAAGTCTAAATGGTACCATCGGAGAGCGTGAAAATCCATGTCTAAGGTAGAAGCGTTGAGCATCCTCGTTGTCATCGTCAGTCAGCAAAGTAATACGCTTGCAGCCCTTTTGCTTAGCAAAATTAAGCGCATACGATAGCAGTTCTAAACCTACCCCATCATTTCTATATTTCGGCAAAACCACAAAATCTTCAAGTACCCCTACCCTTTCTCCTAGCGCTGTAGAGACTGTATAAAGGATATTCACCATCGCTATCACCTTGTCAGAGTCACGAGCAACCAAAATAACTCCAATACCTTCGTTATTTAGAATTTTGCTTAGCCCTCTACCTTGTAATTCGTGATTTGGCTTAAATTCAGCCTCCTGACTAAACAAAACGTCTAGCAGGATGCAAAGTTGCGGTATGTCAGTTAAATTTGCCTGATTAATTTCCATAGATAAAGAACTATTTAAATATAGCTTAACAAAAAAAATGATGTATATTATTTAAAGATACTATATAAATACGCATCTTGATATTCTCAATTATAAATACTTTTTAATTGTAGAATTGCATTGAATTCGGAGACAGGCAATGGCTGATAATTTAAAACTCACACTATCAGATCGTTTAAGAAAATCACCATATTACGAAGCTACGCTCCGTTCTGGAGCTAAAAGTTTTACTATCTATAACCACATGCTTTTGCCTGTAGTTTATGAAGGCTCAGATGATGATTATTGGAATCTGATTAACAATGTTACACTCTGGGATGTTGCCGCTGAACGTCAGGTCGAGATAACCGGAAATGACGCTTTCCGTTTCGTTGAATATATTACCCCGAGGGACCTTTCCAGCCTCCAGATTGGACAAGGTAAATACGCTCTTATTACTGATGAGAATGGTGGCATCGTCAATGACCCTATCATACTTCGTTTGGGTGAGAGTCATTTTTGGCTTTCAATTGCCGATAGCGATGTCCTTTTGTGGACTAAAGGACTTGCCTGTGGACTTGGCTGGGATGTCCAGATTAGTGAACCTGACGTCTCCCCATTGGCTATCCAGGGACCCAACAATTTACCCTTAATGGTAGACCTTTTCGGTGACTGGGTTAAAGATATCAAATATTTCTTTTTTAAAGAAACTGAGCTTGACGGGATACCCTTAATTGTGCAGCGCTCTGGCTGGAGCAAACAAGGTGGCTTTGAACTCTACCTAAGAGATGGAAATCAAGGCGAGAAACTCTGGGATTTGGTGATGAAGGCTGGCAAGAAATATGACATTAAACCAGGCACTCCAAACAACATTGAAAGGATCGAGTCGGGTCTTTTCTCTTGGGGCAACGACATGGACCTAAACACCAATGCTCTTGAGTTGCCGCTAGAAAGGTTTTGTCAGCTTGACAAGGATGCTGAATACTTAAGTCGTGATGCACTTCATAAAACTAGATCAGAGGGAGTTACTA
>CAJWNF010000081.1 GCA_913044155.1 uncultured Gammaproteobacteria bacterium | reverse complement strand
CAGATTTAAGAATTCCACTAAAAATGGTTGACATAAATGAAATAATGAAAGATGTCGAATTTAAGGTCTTTTCTGGTCCAGCAAACAATGAAAAAGAAAGAGTCGCTGCACTAAAAGTGCCAGGCGGAGCCTCTTTAAGCCGTAAGCAGATAGATGACTACACAAAATATGTCGGTATTTACGGAGCTAAAGGTCTGGCCTATATAAAAATTAACGACGACGGACCGTCTTCGCCAATCATTAAATTTTTAGGCGACGAAGTTACACAAAAAGTGATTAAACAAACCCAAGCTGAGATCGGAGATATTATATTTTTTGGTGCCGATAAAACTAGAATTGTTAACGAGTCTCTTGGAAATTTAAGGGAAAAATTAGCGCGCGATCTGGACCTTTTCGACAAGGAATGGGCTCCAGTTTGGGTGTTTGATTTTCCAATGTTTGATGTTGAGGATGATGGCTCATTAAATGCAATTCATCACCCATTTACTGCCCCAAGCGGAGATATCGATGATCTCCTAGATAATCCAGTAAATATTCTATCTCGCGCCTATGATCTTGTTATTAATGGTTCTGAAGTTGGTGGAGGGTCGATCCGTATTCATCAAAGTGACATGCAAAAGAAAGTATTGGAACTGCTTGGCATTGACAAGGAAGAGGCTAGAGAAAAATTTGGTTTCTTGCTGGATGCACTCGAGTATGGATGCCCTCCTCATGGAGGCATTGCTTTTGGTCTAGATAGACTTGTGATGATAATTTGTGGTGCTGACTCTATCAGGGAAGTTATAGCATTCCCAAAAACTCAAACTGCAGCATGCCTGCTAACTGATGCCCCGTCGAATATCCCAAAAAAACAGCTTCGAGAACTAAATATAAAAGTTAATCTAGCCAATAAATCATAGCGATGAATACTAGGGATTCAATAAAACAAGCCCTTAAAAAAAATAACGCAGTACTAGTAGCTCACTATTACGTTAGTGCAGATATACAAACACTTGCTGAGGAGACGGGAGGTATTGTTTCAGACTCTCTAGAAATGGCAAGATTTGGTCAAAACTGCGATGCAGAAACAATTGTTGTTGCTGGTGTTAAATTTATGGGCGAAACCGCCAAAATTCTTTCCCCTGAAAAGAACGTGCTGGTTCTTGACGATCAGGCAACTTGCTCACTTGATCTTTCTTGTCCTATCGATGACTTTTCAGCATTTTGTGATGCCAACCCTGACCATGTCGTCGTCGTTTATGCTAATACATCAGCCGAAGTTAAGGCTAGAGCTGACTGGGTTGTGACATCCGGTAGTGCCCTTAAAATAGTTAAGAAATTACATCAAGAGGGTAAAAAAATACTTTGGGCTCCTGACAAACACCTAGGCCACTACGTTCAAACTGAGACTGGTGCTGACATGCTTATATGGGATGGAGCCTGTGTCGTTCATGAGGCATTTAAGGCGGAAGGACTCGAAAGACTCATGAAACTTCAACCTGAGGCTGGAATTTTAGTTCATCCTGAATCGCCCAAAGAGGTTATTGCTCTTGCTGATGTTGTTGGATCAACAACTCAATTAATAGAAGCTGCCGCATCAAGGCCTGAAAATACCTTCATAGTGGCAACAGATAACGGAATTTTTCATAAAATGCGAGAAGTTGCGCCAGGGAAAAAATTCATTGAAGCTCCAAGGATGGGTGAAGGTGCTGACTGCGAATCTTGTGCGCATTGCGAATGGATGGCAATGAACAGTCTTGAAAAATGCTTTAACACATTGACTACCGGTAAAAATGAAATAAGAATTAATGATGAAGTTATTGAAAAAGCAAAGCACTCTATCCATCAATTGCTCGAATTTACTCAATAGAACATTCACGGAGACAAGCAATCAATAATGGCAGGACATAGTAAGTGGCACAATATTCAGCATAGAAAAGGTGCCCAGGATGCAAAACGCGGAAAAATCTTCACAAAACTCATCAAAGAGATAGTTGTTGCCGCAAAAATGGGTGGGGGTGTTATAGAAAACAATCCCTCTTTGCGTACTGTTATCGATAAAGCACTTGCTGCCAACATGAAGCGAGATACCATAGACAATGCAATCAAACGCGGTGCAGGTGATTTGGATGGAGATAATTACGAAGAGGTGCGCTATGAAGGTTATGGTCTTGGAGGCACCGCCATTATGGTTGACTGTTTAACAGACAACCGAAACCGAACAGTTGCAGATGTTCGTCATGCCTTCTCAAAACACGGAGGAAGCCTCGGCACCGATGGATCTGTGTCTTATATGTTTTCAAAACAAGGCTTTATCAGCTTCGCTTCAGGTGATGAAGATGCCATTATGGAAGTCGCTATAGAGTCTGGCGCTGATGATGTTATAACTAATGATGATGGCTCCATCGATGTAATGACATCACCGGATGACTTTTTTAGCGTAAAGGATGCCTTTATCGCCAACAACCTGAATCCAGAACATTTTCAAATAACCATGGAACCTGCCAACCGTATTGAACTCAACCTAGAAGACGCCGAAAAGTTTATGAAACTTATTGACACGCTTGAGGATCTAGATGACACACAAGAGGTATACCATAACGCTGATATTTCTGATGAGATAATGGCTCAATTATGATCTCAATTCATTCAGGAATTCAAGCACTTAGAAATTTTAAAGTCAAAACTCTTCAGGAAAAACTACAGCTACGTTTACCCGATTTATCTATTGTGGGTGCTGAATTTATTCATTTTGTTGAGTCTGACAAAAAACTCAATACTGAAGACTGGCGTCACCTCGACAAACTACTGAATTACGCTCCACCTATTAATCTATCCAATACAGTCTGTAGCGTCACTGTGACGCCAAGGCAGGGAACTATCTCTCCATGGTCGTCAAAGGCGACCGACATAGTCCACCTCTGCGGCCTTAAACAAATTAAAAGATTAGAGCGCGGCATTAACTATCACTTCAACCGTCAACTTCAAGCTGGGGAATTGGAGAAAGTTCTAGGCGTTGTTTCGGATAGAATGACCGAGTCTTATCTCAAGGAAGCTACTGAAGCACACAAACTTTTCGACGAATTGTCGCCCAAAGAGTGTCAAAGCATAGACTTGATTAAATCTGGAAGATCTGCCATCGAGAATGCAAACATTGACCTTGGGTTGGCTCTCAGTGAAGTCGAAATAGACTACCTATTTGAACAGTTTAGTAATCTAAACAGAAATCCAAAAGACATTGAACTGATGATGTTTGCGCAAACCAATTCAGAACACTGTAGACACAAAATCTTTAATGCTGACTGGATTATTGACGATGAGAGGCAAGCAGTCTCACTATTTGATATGATTCGTAATACCTATAAACAGCACCCTGAAGGTCTGTTATCCGTTTATAGTGACAATTCAGCTGTGATGAGCGGCTATGAATCAACATTTTTTCATCCAAATAAGGATGGTGTTTATTCATCAATGACTGCCAAAAAGGCGGTCTTAATGAAAGTTGAAACACATAATCATCCTACAGCAATCGCACCGAACCCTGGCGCAGCAACCGGTTCAGGCGGTGAAATTAGAGATGAAGGAGCTACCGGCAGAGGTTCTAAACCTAAAGTAGGATTGTGTGGATTCTCTGTCTCTAATCTAAAAATACCTAATGCTGTTAATCTGTGGGAAATAGACCACGGTAAACCCAGACAAATTGCATCTGCACTTGATATTATGATTGAGGGACCTATAGGAGCAGCCGCATTTAATAATGAGTTTGGTAGACCTAACACTTGCGGATACTTTAGAACCTATGAACAACAAACCCAGAACAATGAAATAAGGG
>CAJWNF010000080.1 GCA_913044155.1 uncultured Gammaproteobacteria bacterium | reverse complement strand
CCAAGAGACACATAACCCCAGATATCACGACAAAAATCTATTAATATCGTATTAAAGCGATTTAATGCATGAAAATACTCTGCAATATAATCGTGAGGTTCAATCTGGGCAGTGTGGGAAGCAAAATTCAATCCAAGACTGGTCACAAAATTCTCAGAAATATCAGGCCAATCTAATTCAGGATAAGCGCTTAAATGGGCGTTATAGTTTCCTACCGCTCCATTAAATTTACCCATTATTTTCACTTCCTCAAAAAGTTTAATTTGTCTCTTTAGGCGGTAAGAAAAGTTAGCCATCTCTTTTCCAAGGGTTGTCGGTGATGCTGTTTGACCATGAGTTCTTGAGAGCATAGGGACCCCAGAATTCTCTTTAGCCAAAGTTGAAATAAGCCCCAATATAGTGTGCATATTTTCAAGCAGAACTTTCCTTCCTTCAGTCAACATCAATCCATGAGATAAGTTGTTTATATCTTCAGAGGTACAACCAAAATGGATAAACTCACTGACACTATCTAGGCTGGCATCAATTGAGATTTTTTCTTTCAGAAAATATTCGACCGCCTTAACGTCGTGGTTAGTTGTTCTTTCTATTTTTTTTATTTTTTCTGCGTCTTGAATAGAGAAATTATCAATGACTGAGTTTAAAAGCTTGGTTGCTTTGGAATCAAATATTGGAAGTTCTTCAATGCTTGGATTTTGAGACATTGCTTGTAGCCACCTAATCTCAACAAGCACTCTATATTTAATCAATCCAAATTCACTAAAAATACCTTGTAGGCTTTCTGTCTTTCCTCGATAACGACCATCTATTGGTGCTATAGATGTAAGGGCATTAAATATCGTTTCATTTTCTTGCTCTGACACTAACCATGAAAGCGAAACTCCAAGATATTTAGCTAAAGATTCTAACTGATCAAATGTAGGTTTGGATCTGCCGGTAAAGTAATGGCCAACAGCACCACGACTCTTTTTCCCCATTACAGGGGCTAGATCACTTTGTGTCAATTTTTTTTCGCGCATGATACTTTTTGTGCGCATTATCCAGGTTGTCATTTGCAATATTTCCGATAATTAATGTATCATTTATGCTATAAAAGCATAATTTAATATATATTATACGTTATTATTAACTAAAATGATATAATTTGTAGCAATTATTTGAGATTTATTTAATAATTGCTAGTAGTCAAAAATGTCGATAGGAAAACAGCAATAAAAGAACAAAAAAAATGAAATTTCAATTCACAATATGAATGATTTGATCAATAATTTTAACCAATTACCTTAAAAACTATAAAATTATACTCCTAGTATAAAATATCGAATGAGCAGTTACTATCTATGAAAGAAGCCTACCTAAAACACCTTAATGAAAGACAAAAAAATGGTCTACCTCCGCTAGTGCTTGACGCTAAACAAACTAAATCGGTCGTTGAACAACTAATTTCAGGAAAAGATGATGAATTCTATCTAGAACTATTGACGCACAGAATACCGCCCGGTGTTGACGAGGCGGCATATGTAAAAGCCGGCTTTCTAACTAGTGTTGCGAAAGGTGAACAGCCCTGTAATTCAATCTCTCAAGAGCATGCCACATTTCTATTAGGAACGATGCTTGGGGGTTACAGTATCAACTCTCTAATTGATTTATTAGATTACAAAGAAACAGCCGACACTGCCTGTAAAGCTCTCTCTCAAACTATCCTAGTTTATGATGCCTACCAAACTATTATTGAAAAGTCTAAAAACAACTCGCATGCTAAAAAAATCATCGATTCATGGACTGCTGCAGAATGGTTTACCTCTAATAAGCCACTAGCTGAAACCATAAAAGCTGTTGTTTTTAGAGTTGACGGTGAAACAAATACTGACGACCTTTCTCCTGCAACAGAGGCATGGTCGCGTCCAGATATTCCGCTTCATGCTAAAGCAATGCTTATCAAGAAAATGGATAGCCCATTGGAAACTATTGAAAAACTAAAGGGGAAAAACCTTCCTTTGGCCTATGTAGGAGACGTTGTAGGCACTGGCTCTTCACGTAAGTCAGCTATAAATTCGGTTTTATGGCATATGGGGGAGTCCATCGATTACGTTCCCAATAAAAATAGTGGCGGAATCATTCTTGGCGGCAAGATTGCACCGATATTCTTCAATACCGCAGAAGATTCCGGAGCCCTACCAATTGAATGTGATGTTTCCAAGCTCAAGATGGGAGATGAAATAACGATCCACCCTTTCAAGGGAATCATTACGAATGCCGTGGGTGAGACTGTCTCTAATTTTGAATTAGCTCCAAGCACAATGCCTGATGAGGTTCGTGCCGGAGGAAGAATTCCACTTATCATTGGCAGAGGCCTAACTGACAAAACAAGAAACGACCTTGGTCTGGATGTTAGTGAAGTTTTTCTGCGCCCAACGGATCCCCAAAAAAGTAAAACAGGCTATACGCTTGCACAAAAAATTGTTGGTAAAGCTTGTGGAGTAGAAGGTATTCGCCCTGGCACCTATTGCGAACCAAGAATGAGTACGGTTGGTTCACAAGACACCACAGGAGCAATGACACGCGATGAATTGAAAGAGCTTGCCTGTCTCGGATTTTCAGCAGATTTGGTGATGCAGAGTTTCTGCCATACCGCCGCCTATCCAAAACCGATTGATCTTGAGTTACAACACACACTGCCAGATTTTATGCAATCTCGTGGCGGAGTTTCACTTAAGCCAGGCGATGGAATTATCCATTCATGGCTGAACCGTATGCTTTTACCTGACACAGTTGGTACCGGTGGAGACTCTCATACACGCTTTCCCATTGGAATAAGCTTCCCAGCAGGTTCTGGTCTGGTTGCCTTTGGCGCATCCATTGGTGTCATTCCTTTAGATATGCCGGAATCTGTTTTGGTTCGTTTTACTGGCAATATACAACCTGGAATCACCCTAAGAGATTTAGTAAACGCTATTCCTTATATGGCGATTCAGCAAGGACTACTGACCGTTGAAAAATCAAACAAGAAAAACATTTTCTCTGGGAGAGTTCTGGAAATTGAAGGCTTGGGCGACCTCAAAGTTGAGCAGGCTTTTGAGCTTGCAGATGCTTCCGCTGAAAGATCTGCAAATGGTTGCGCTGTTCAACTCAACAAGGCACCTGTAGAGGAATATTTACAATCCAATATTACTCTACTCTCTTCTATGATCGATAGTGGCTATGAAGACAAAAAGACTATTGCCAAGCGCATCCAAGATATGCGCAAATGGCTCGAAAAACCAGAACTTCTCAAAGCTGACAAAGACTGCGAGTATGCAGAAGTTATTGAAATTAATCTGGATGAAATCAAGGAACCAATACTTGCCTGCCCAAATGACCCAGATGACGTTAGGTTGCTGTCTGAAGTAGCAAATACAGCTATCGACGAAGTATTTATTGGCTCATGCATGACTAATATTGGACATTTCAGAGCGGCAGCACAGCTACTAAAAGATAAAACAGAACTTAACACCGTGCTGTGGATAGTTCCGCCTACCCGTATGGACGAAAAACAGCTACGCGCTGAAGGAGTCTATGAAACATTTGAACGTCTAACTGAACGCACCGAAGTCCCTGGATGTTCACTTTGCATGGGAAATCAGGCAAGAGTTAATGAAGGCGCATCGGTAGTATCAACTTCGACTAGAAACTTCCCGAACCGTCTCGGTGATAATACTAGTGTCTTTTTAGCCTCTGCTGAGGTTGCTGCAATTTCTGCCAAATTAGGTTACATTCCTAGCACAGAAGAGTATCTATCTTTAATGAAAGATATTGAGCCCATGGAAGGCGAGATATATCAGTATCTAAACTTTA
>CAJWNF010000079.1 GCA_913044155.1 uncultured Gammaproteobacteria bacterium | reverse complement strand
AGGTTCTGAAATTTGTAATAGTGCCATATTATTCTACAACCATTCATCCATTAATAAGTTAGCGTCTGTATTTAGTTGCTCATAAAACTTCAATTCTCTAACAAGTGCGGTAGCAAGTTTAAGGTCACCCAGATTTGTAAATGCATCTGATATTGAGGTTTCATTATCCTTTATAAATGACTTTACACGCTCAATAAAATTATCCAGAGCAAGACTATTTTTTTGTTCTTTTATAACTTCCAGATCTTCCCTTAATTCAATCTGAGATAACAGAAATTTAGAGTCCATAGTAGTGTCCTTCACATCGAAAGGATTAATGCCTTCCATGTTCAACATATATTCTGCTCGATTTAAGGGAGACTTCAGAGCGGTATAGGCTGAATTAATTAGGGCTGTGTTTTGCAAAGCCTGTAGCTGCTCCGTATCACTGCCAGTTGAAAATTTATCAGGATGGAATCTTGAGATTTGTTTCTGGTAGGCACTTAATAGTAAATTTTCGTCAACATTAAAGGATTTTTTAAGATCGAACAACTCAAAATAATTCTGCACCATCTTATCACCACATTTAAATTATAACTAAAGAAACTAAACGGTGAATGATTCGCCGCAACCACATTCAGCTTTGGCATTAGGATTGTTGAATTCAAAACCTTCATTTAGACCTTCCTTCTGAAAATCCACTTCAGTACCATCAATGTATATCAAGCTTTTGGCATCGACAATCAATTTAACACCTTTATCTTCAAAAAGAGTGTCGTCGTCGTTAACATTGTCGACAAACTCCATATTGTAGCCTAAACCAGAACATCCAGTAGTCTGGACAGATAACCTTACACCAAGACCAGAACCTCTATTAGCCAGAAAATCGGCCATACGTTCTGCAGCTTTTTCAGTTAAAGTTATAGACATATTTACTCAGCCTTACTCTTTAAATCATTTATTGCGGCTTTAATTGCGTCTTCAGCCAACACAGAACAGTGGATTTTCACCGGTGGCAATTCTAGCTCTTCAACGATTTCAGTATTTTTTATTTCTGAAGCCTCATCGAGCGTTTTGCCTTTAACCCATTCTGTCAAGAGTGAAGATGAAGCAATCGCTGAACCACAGCCATAAGTTTTAAATTTGGCATCTTCAATGACACCGTCATCATTTACCTGGATCTGCAAACGCATGACATCTCCGCACGCTGGCGCTCCAACCATTCCGGTTCCGACATTGTGAGAATCTTTGTCCAATACCCCTACGTTACGAGGATTTTCGTAGTGATCTAAAACTTTTTTCCCATATGCCATAAATTACTCCAAAATAGTACCTATATTTTACTTAATATTTATTTTATTAGTGCGCTGTCCATTCGACTTTGCTGATATCAACCCCTTCTTTGTACATATCCCATAGAGGTGATAAATCTCTTAATTTTTCGACTTTTTCACGTACCAACTCTACAGCATGGTCGACATCCTTTTTGTTGGTATATCGGCCTATTGTGAAGC
This sequence comes from uncultured Gammaproteobacteria bacterium, assembly GCA_913044155.1. The sequence continues at coordinate 2,342 of CAJWNF010000079.1, read as the reverse complement.
GAATAGAGCTGTGTGCCAGTTCATCGCTAAGTCCTAATGCACGCAAAACGTATGACGGCTCTAGACTAGCTGAGGTACAAGCGGAGCCGGAAGACACAGCGACGTCAGAAATTGCCATCATTAAGGATTCACCCTCAACATAGTTAAAGCTAATATTTAAATTACCAGGAATTCTATGATCCAAGTCACCATTAATAACCACCTCTTCCATATCAGCAAAACCGGCAAGTAAACGGTCCCTTAGCTGTTCAATTCTTTTGTTGTCCTCAGACATCTCGGTCTGTGCGATGGCAAATGCCTCTCCCATACCTACAATTTGATGTGTAGCCAAGGTCCCAGAACGCATACCTCGCTCATGCCCACCTCCATGCATTTGAGCTTCTAGACGGACTCTAGGCTTACGCCTTACATATAGCGCACCGATCCCTTTTGGGCCGTATATTTTGTGCGCTGTTAAACTCATAAGGTCAACTGGAAGGGATGATAAATCTATCTCTATCTTGCCAACAGATTGTGCCGCATCAACATGAAAAAAGACTTTGTTTTCTCTGCATAAATCTCCAATAGAGTGTATATCTTGAATTACACCAATCTCATTATTCACATGCATTATAGAAACCAAAACAGTGTCTTCACGAATCGCCTCTCTTAATGAATTAAGATCTAAAAGACCACTCTGTAGCGGATCCAAATAAGTCACCTCGAATCCTTCTCTTTCCAATTGTCGGCATGCATCTAGAACAGCTTTGTGTTCTGTCTTCATGGTAATAATGTGTTTACCGCGCTTGTGATAGAAATGCGCAATTCCTTTAATCGCAAGATTGTCTGACTCTGTCGCACCTGAAGTCCAGATAATCTCTTTTGAGTCTGCACCAACCAAACTTGCCACCTGTCCACGCGCCTTTTCTACAGCTTTTTCCGCTTGCCAGCCATAATAATGCGAACGTGACGCGGCATTGCCGAAATCACCCTCGATAGTTAAATATTTGACCATTTTCTTGACAACACGGCTATCAACAGGAGTGGTAGCCGAATAATCCATATAGGTAGGAGTCAACATTGAAGCATTTCCTTATCCATTGTTAATTTTGATTTTTTCGTTTTGATTGTAATCATCAATCACTTGTTGCAGATTTCTAGTACTCAAAAAATCCCTTATTTGGTCGCTAACTTCACACCACAGATGGTGGGATAAGCATTGCTTCCCTCTAAAACAGTTTTCCATGCCATGACAACGTCGCAAATCTATATTCTCATCTACGGCCTCAATTATAGTAGTCAATGTCACTTCTTTGGGATTTTGATTTAATAGATAGCCGCCACCTGGACCACGCACACTTTTAACCAACGAAGCTTTACGTAATTTAGCAAAAAGTTGTTCAAGGTAGGATAATGAAATGTTTTGCCTTTGCGAAATCATATCTAATGTCACCGGCCTGTTTGAATTATTTGATGCAAGATCAAGCATAGCGGTAACCGCATATCTGCCTTTTGTTGTTAATTGCATAGCACCCTCAGTTGATAACTAAAGAAAACAGATTATACTATTAACCAACAAAATTAGTCAAGTATTGTTTTCACTCAAAGACTAGTTATTTTCAATACTATCCGGCTCTTTAGTTGTGTTTGCGTTTTTCTCACCATTAATCACATTAGATACCTTTGCAAGCTGTTTATCGATATCTGCCAAACGCTCAACAATAGAATTGACAGTCTGAATTGTAGGATCATTAGCGCTCCCACTCGTGCTCGCAGCATACATATCAAATTTCCCATCAAGGTCGACTTCTTTATTGACAATTCGCCCAGGTATGCCAACAACTGTGCAATTATCATCAATTGATTTTACGACTACAGAATTAGAGCCAACACGTACATTTTCACCCAATGTAATTGGACCCAAAACTTTAGCCCCAGCGCCTATAATTACTCCATCTTTTAGTGTTGGATGACGTTTATTCTTGTTCCAAGTAGTGCCACCAAGAGTGACTCCATGATACATCATACAGTCATCACCAATTTCAGCAGTCTCGCCGATTACAACTCCCATCCCGTGGTCAATAAAAAAACGGCGACCAATGACGGCACCTGGATGAATCTCAATGCCTGTTATCCAGCGCCCAAATGTCGATATAAACCTCGCCAACCAATATAACTTACATTTCCACAGGAAATGGGTAAATCTGTAGATAATTACTGCCTGGACCCCTGAATAACAGGTCAGAATCTCAAAAACATTTCGAGCGGCCGGGTCGCGCTTAAAAACACTGCGCACGTCATCAATTACTTTCATAGGATAATTATACCATTATTGTTTTAAATGTTCTCTTGACACAGCCCTA
>CAJWNF010000078.1 GCA_913044155.1 uncultured Gammaproteobacteria bacterium | reverse complement strand
CAAGGCTTGCTTTGCTGATCTTTAGTGTCAGCAATATCAGTGCCATCACTGTTTATAAGGTGGTATTCACATTCAACCCCTGTCTTCATACGAAAACCCTGCTTTTCAGCTTGTTCCAGTTGCCTTTTTAGGGCAACTCTTGGAGATGCTTCAACTGGCTTGCCATCCATCCATAGGTCTGATGCCAACCATCCCACCTCTGGTTTCCATGGCAACTGAATAAAACTTTCAGGGTCAGGTATGGCAAACATATCTGGATGAGCGGGAGTCATATCCAACCAGGCTGCAAAACCTGCAAAACCTGCTCCATCTTTTTGCATATTGTCTATGGCTCTTGTGGGAACCAATTTTGAACGCAAGTTGCCAAACAAATCGACAAAACTAATTAAAAAATATTCAATACCGCGCTTCTTAGCTATGTTTGAAAGATTAATTGACATATTAAAATCCTCATAAATTTTTTGTTAATAATAAAACACTTTTGCAAAACTGATTAATGCCTATTTATCAATATACACCTGATTGAATCAATAAAACTAATTCAATAAAGCCTCAAATATTCCGTTACTTCCCAGTCGGTAACGGCTTGGTGATAACGATCCCATTCATCCATCTTGTAGGCAAAAAACTGACTTAACATTGATTCACCCAAAACTTCTTTTGCAAATTCATCGTGCTGAAGTTTCTCAATGGCCTCTAGCAGGTTTCGAGGTAATGATTTAATTTTAGAGGCTTTTATTTCTTCAGGAGTTAAGGTGTAGAGATTAACATTTAATGGTTTTCCTGGGTCAATCTTATTTTGAATTCCGTCTATCGCAGCAGCGGTAGTCAGAGCCAATGATAAGTATGGGTTCATGCACATATCAGCAGCACGGTTCTCTATACAAAAGCGATTTTGTGGAAGTCTAAGCATACATGAGCGGTTATTGTCGCCATATGCCATTTGAGTTGGCGCCCATGTATGAACTCCACCCTCAAATCCTCCCACTACAGGAACCAGTCCATTATAGGAATTAACCGTCGAACAAGCTATTGCAGTAATTGATGTACCATGTTTAATCAATCCTCCAACTGCATGATAAGCCTGCTCAGAGAACTTACCACTCTTTCCTTCAAAGATATTTTTATTGTCCTTATTGCTGGTCATACTAAAATTAATATGTGCCCCAGATCTCCAATCTCCAATAGTTGGTTTTGGCATAAAGGTAATAAACATGCCGTGTTTTTTGGCAACCTCTTTAAGCAAGACTCTTAAAAATACTAGGCGGTCAGCCATTTGAAGAATATTAGTATAGCTAAAGTCAAGTTCGAACTGCGAGTACGCGCCCTCTGCCACAACATCCTTTATGCCCCAGTCCAGCTCATTTAGAGTGTCAATCAGTTCTCCTAAAAAGCCCATAGAGTCAATACTATATTCCACATCATACCCAAAGGCTTGACGTCTTGGACGCACCCCCTCTCCAGGCGAAGGATCATCGTCAATAGCTTTTACTGGTTGACCATTTTCCCAACACATTGCGATAAATTCAGGCTCTATACCACAAAAGGCTCTATAACCAGCATCTGCAGCATTTTTTACTGCCCTTTTTAATGTTTGGCGGGGACATAAATTGTAAGGTTTGTCTTGCCACCATAAATCTGAAAAAACCCAGGCACAAGTCTTATCCCAAGGACAGATCATCAAACTATCAAGATCTGGAACAGGAATCTGGTCTGAATCATTAGGTCCTAATTCTGGCACAAAAGAGACAGAATGGACTGCAAATTGAGGGCCTTTTCCAGCGCACAACGCTTCAAATTCAGAGACCGGAATAGGTTTAGTTTTAGGAATACCAAGAAGATCTATCCAACAGGAAAGGACGTACTTGATACCTGCCTTTTCAAGTTTCGCCTTGGCTTTATTAACGCGCCCTTTATCTGGCAGAGCCTCAGAAATTGATGTCGGATATAAGTTTGCCATTTATCTCTCCTTTTGAGGTATAGTTTGTGAAAAAAATCACTATACCACATAATGATTAATTATTTTTTCGATAATCGCTAGAGAGATTAGTTGATGAATATATGCAATTATCTCGCTGACAAGAAACTTATCAATCTTGTTAAGCCAGATTTGGGATATTGATATGAACAAAAAAATAGAAACTATTTTGTCAGACTTCTTGGAAGATAGTGTGCCTGCACACGGTTTACCTGCAGCCGCCTATAATGATTCCAACTTCTGGGAGATCGAAGGCCAAACAATATTTACCCAAAATTGGGTTTTTGTAGGGTTTGCGCATAGTCTAGAGAAGCCTGGAGATGCTCTTCCAGTAACTATAGCTGACCAGCCGATAGTGCTTATAAAGAATGCATCTAACGAAATTAAAGCGTTTCATAATGTTTGCAGGCATCGATGTCTCAAATTAGTTGATGAACCTAAAAATGTAGGCACTATGTTATGTTGTCCATATCACTCTTGGACTTATAATCTAGACGGAGAATTATGTGTGACACCATTTTTTGGCGGAAAAGACCACCAAACTAAAGGTTTCGATTTATCCAAAAACGGCTTAAAGCCTGTAAGAATCAATATATGGCATGACTGGATTTTCATCAATCTTAGTGATGACGCTCCAGAGTTTATGCAATATGCCGCCCCATTAATTAAATATTTTGAGGATATCAATTTTGCACAGGTTGAGCCTGTTGCAACGCTAGATTTTGGCAATATTAAAACTAATTGGAAACTGCTCATGGAAAACTATATCGAACCATACCATGTCCAGTTTGTTCATAATGAAACGACTAACCAGCCCTTGCAAGATCACTACACTATAGTGGATGATATTTGCCTAGGGAGTGCTATCGATTTAGATGAAAAAGATAAAGTTGATGGAAGTTTGTCAGTCAGTTCTCGCTATCTAACAATGTTCCCTAATTTCATTATTGGACGTTATTTCCCCGATCAAATTGGAGTCCATTTAAACCTCCCGGTTGACTCAGGACAAACCCAACAGAAAAGAGTTATTTATACGACAGAAGGACAAACGCTCTCAAAAGAAGAGTTAGAGTCCTTGAAAAAATTATGGTGGGATGTTCACAAAGAAGACCATGCAATCTGCGAAAGATTACAGCTTGGTCGATCATCACCTATAGCCAAAAAGGGTGGATTTCTATCACCTTACTGGGAAGATAGTGTACTTAAATTTCAAAAGATGGTAGCAGAAGCTGTAATAAAATCAACTGACAGTTATTAATGGAGGAGACATGACAACAGAAAGCAATAATAATGGTTACAGATTAGCGCACACAATGATTAGAGTGCTAGACCTTGAAAAATCAATCGGTTTTTATTGTGACATTCTAGGTATGCAGGTTTTAAGGCGCACCGATTATCCCGGAGGTCGATACACCAACGCATTTGTTGGCTATGGACCAGAGATAGAATTTCCAGCACTAGAACTGACACACAATTGGGATCAAGAAGAGCATTATGACAAAGGCAACGGCTGGGGTCATATTTGCATTGAAACGCCAAATGTTTATCAGGCTGTTGATGACCTTGAAGCTCAGGGCGCAAAGATAATCAGTCCTGCCAAACCGATGAATGCCGGCACCCGTATCCTTGCATTTATCGAAGATCCGGATGGGTATGTTGTTGAACTGAATGAAAAACTTAAACTGGAGCAATAATTAACCATGAACAACAAACCTAAGCTATACAAATTTTCCGATATAGAACACCGCCTACACACATTGGAACCAGGAAAAAGCTATATAAAGCCTTTTGTTACCAGTGCTGTCAGCGACACTATGTGTGGTGGATTGAATTTTTTAAACCAGGTTTCGGTTCCTTGGGACCTAACCTGCGATGAAATTATTTATTGCATGGAAGGCACATTCCGATTGACTTGCGATGGC
>CAJWNF010000077.1 GCA_913044155.1 uncultured Gammaproteobacteria bacterium | reverse complement strand
AGCGCGAAGCGCTTGGTGTTTTTGTCTGTATAAGTCCTTGGAATTTTCCGCTGGCAATTTTTACTGGCCAGATAGCGGCCGCACTTTCTGCTGGCAATTGTGTTATCGCTAAACCCGCCGAGAGCACATCTCTGATAGCCTATAGAGCGTCACAGTTGCTAATTGAGGCAGGTATACCGTTAGGAGTTCTGCAGTTATGCTTGGGTACAGGTTCTGAAGTGGGTTCGTATCTCACAAGTTGCAAAGATATTGCCGGGGTCGCATTCACAGGCTCAACCCAGGTAGCTAAACTTATCAAGAGCAACCTATTAACGAATAACAATGCCAGTGCCAGACTGATCGCTGAGACGGGAGGTTTAAATGCTATGGTGGTCGACTCGACAGCACTCAGCGAACAGGTCACGAGAGATGTCCTAGACAGTGCATTCAAGAGTGCCGGTCAGCGCTGCTCTGCGCTCAGAATACTGCTTATTCAGGACGAGTGTTTTGATGACATCGTTGTAATGATCAAGGGAGCCATGCTGGAACTAAACCTCGGAAATCCGAGGTTTCTAGATACAGACTGCGGTCCAGTAATCAATACTCAAGCACAAGTCAAACTGCAAAGGCATATAGAACATGCCAGGAAGCAAAATAAGGTTATCGCTGAAATCAATAATGCCAACAGTGATGGCTGCTTTGTTGGTCCAACTATCATCCATCTTGAGACTCTTGATGAACTCAATGAAGAGTTTTTTGGTCCAATACTTCATGTCATTCGCTATAGCAGCAATGACTTGATTGCTAAGATTGATCAGTTAAACGCTAAAGGCTACGGCCTGACATTCGGCATTCATTCTCGAATCAAGCAACAGGTAGACGAAGTGATAGAAAGGGTAAATGTCGGCAATGTCTACGTTAACCGTAATCAGGTAGGCGCTATTGTAGGTTCACAGCCCTTTGGCGGTGAAGGACTTTCTGGTACGGGGCCAAAAGCTGGCGGCCTACATTCGCTTCACGGCTATAGCCGAAACCTCTCCTATGGGGGCACAAATGATCTGCCGCTAGAGCTTTATGAGGGCTTAATTAAGGTGGATGAATTGGTTGCCCCTGAAATAGAATTTGACGACAATTTATTAGCCAAGCTGAAACATAGTTTTTCGACAATAGACCCCAGATTTTTCGATTTTTTAGTCGAGACAATGCAAACATTCACTTCTAAACATTTATTGCCGGGTCCGACAGGAGAGTCTAACGAGCTCAGCTATCATGCCAAGGGATGTGTACTTTGTTTGGGGCCAACGCCAAATGATGCGCTTGAACAAGCAATAATGTCTTTAGCTCTTGGAAACAGCATTATCGCTATATTGAGCGAAAAAGACCACTCTTCGTTGGTTGGTTTAGGTTTTGCAGAAAAAAGCATTGCTAGGATAGAGAAAGGGCCAAGCTCAGAACTGCTAGCCAGTGATAAATACCATGCCATATTCTATTTCGGTGATGCTATGTCAGTTGAGAGTGAATTAATGAACAGACAAGACATTGTGCCGGTCATCGATTCAATCTTCGAGCCTTGGCGATTAGTCAACGAGCGTGTTGTGACTATAGACACTACGGCATCTGGCGGCAATGCAAACCTGTTGGCTTTGTAGTAAATCTTTATTTAAATGTCTTTGCCGCTCTTAAAATGGAACTGGGCACCTTTACGGATACCTGAAGGCCATCTCGATGTAATGGTTTTGAGCTGAGTATAGAAGCGCACTCCCTCCATGCCGTGAATTGAGGAACCACCAAAAAGTGAACGCTTCCAGCCACCAAAACTGTGCATCGCAACAGGTACAGGGATTGGGATATTAACTCCGACCATGCCAACTTTAACATTTGAAGTGAAGTGGCGGGCGGTGTCGCCGTCGCGAGTAAATATAGCCGTACCGTTGCCATATTCATGGTCATTGACAAGTGTCAATGCTTCATCATAACTTGATACCCTTACAATCGACAGGACAGGACCAAAAATTTCATCTGTATATATTGACATATTCGAAGTTACTTTATCAAACAAGCAACCCCCAATGAAGAAGCCGTCTTTTTCGGTTTCGGATCTACCGTCAACTTTCAGTTCAGCGCCCTCGTTGATTCCAGCCTCTATATAAGACACTATTTTTTCTTGACTCTGTTTAGAGATGACTGGTCCCATCTCTACGTTAGGTTCATCATAAGCACCAATATTTAGAGATTTAATTTTTGGTGTTAGAGATTCAATTAGCTGATCGGCAGTCTCATCGCCTACTGCTACAACTACCGAGATCGCCATACATCTTTCACCAGCTGAGCCGTAGGCTGCACCAATAATGGCGTCTGTACTTTGTTCTAAATCCGCGTCAGGCATCACAATCATATGATTTTTTGCACCACAAAGAGCCTGCACACGTTTATTGTGGCGTGAACCTTCTTGATAGATATACTCTCCTACAGGTGTAGAGCCGACAAAGCTGACCGCACGAACTAATGGGTTTGTCAGTATTTCATCTACCGCCTCTTTATCACCAACGATAGTATTTAGAACACCCGCTGGGAGACCAGCTTCTTGTATTAACTCGGTCAATCTTAATCCACAAGAAGGTACTTTTTCTGATAGTTTTAAAACAAATGTGTTACCACATGATATAGCCACTGGATACATCCACATCGGGACCATTGCCGGAAAGTTAAAAGGGACAATACCAGCGCAAACGCCAAGTGGCTGGCGAACATTGTGGCTATCAATACCTGTTGAAATATCGGCAGTAAAGTCCGATTTAAGGTGATTATTGATCGCAGTGCAGTACTCAACTATTTCTAAACCTCTGCCCACCTCACCTTTAGCGTCAGCGAGAGTCTTGCCATGCTCTTGTGAAATCAGTGTGGCTAGTTCATCGGTATGTTTAATGATCAGGTCACGATAATTAAACATTATTTGCGCACGTTTAGACGGCGTTACCTGCGACCAAGAGTAAAATTTTTCGTTCGCAACCTTAATTGCTTTTTGGACGTCATTAGCGCTCGCACCCTTTATTTTCTTTGTTATCTTCCCGGTTGAAGGGTCATATATGTCAAACAAAGTTTCTGAAGTACCGGTGACGTTTTTTCCATCTATGATGTGTTGCAATTTATCCATTTTATTTTCTTTTTGACAATATTCCAGCAAGACTCCTGAGGACGGTTTGTGTTTCTTCCCAATCTATGCAACCGTCAGTGACAGATACACCATACTTCATCTCATTTTGATTGTCTAGTATTTTTTGGTTGCCAGAAAATAAATTGCTTTCCAACATAATCCCAAAAATGGACTTATTCCCAGCGACAATTTGTGCGCTAATTTCTTCAACTACATTGCCTTGCAGCCGGTAGTCTTGATTGGAGTTGTCGTGCGAACAATCCACCATAATCCTTTCAGGTAAATCGTTTTGTTGGAGAAGTTCTTCGCATCGCTCAATATCTTCTCTATGGTAGTTTGGTTTAATGCCGCCCCTTAGAATAATGTGCGCTGACTTGTTGCCTCTTGCTTTAAAGGTTGAAATTTGACCATTGTCATTGATTCCCAAAAAACTTTGCGGTGAAGAGCAGGCTTTGATTGCATTGACAGCCATTTTTAGGTTTCCATCAGTACCATTCTTAAAACCAACTGTCATTGAAAGGCCACTCGACATTTCGCGATGCGTTTGTGATTCAGTTGTCCTTGCGCCTATCGCGCACCAAGAGATCAGATCCGCCAGGTATTGAGGGGTAATAGGGTTGAGAGCTTCTGTAGCTGCCGGTACGCCTAAGTCAGCCAACCAAGATAAAAACTCTCGACTTTGATAAAGCCCCTTGTCGACATCAAGTGAATTGTCCATATCAGGATCACTAACTAAACCCTTCCAGCCTATCGTTGTTCTTGGTTTTTCAAAATAAACTCTCATCACTATATAGAGTGATTCCT
>CAJWNF010000076.1 GCA_913044155.1 uncultured Gammaproteobacteria bacterium | reverse complement strand
TTTCATGAATAGAGGAATCATGTTGATTCTTTTGAGTTACCTTATTTGGGGGTGTTTCCCAATATATTGGTCACTACTCAATCATGTCAACCCATCTGAAGTGCTTTTTCACAGGGTTATCTGGTCTTTGCCAATTCTTTTTTTATTAGCCTACTTCAAATCAAGTTGGTGGAAAAATTTCAAGGATTCTGTATCTTCCCGTAAAGAGTTACTGTTTTTGGTTTTGACCGCAACCCTTATTACTATAAATTGGGGGACATACATTCTTGCGGTTAATCTTGGTCGTGTAGTAGAGGGTTCAATGGGTTACTTTCTAGTGCCAATTATAAATATGCTGGGAGGCTATATTTTCTTCCACGAAAGGGTGTCTAGACTGAAAAAATGGTCCATTCTATTTGCCACAGTCGGCTCTTTGTATTATATATTTAGTGCTGAAATATTTCCTTGGCTTGGTTTTGTTCTGGGTTTTTCTTTTTCTTTTTATGGCCTGGCAAGAAAGGCGATGAAGACTTCTGCAGTGCCAGGTCTTTATATTGAAACTTTACTGTTATTGCCTGTTGCGGTTATTTTTGCTGTTTGGATGTATTCAAATCAAGAAGTTTCCTTTCTGAATGTTGATTTAAGTACCAACATATTATTGATTTTGGCAGGTTTTGTTACGGTGATACCTCTGGTTTTTTATACATTAGGTATCAAAATGATGTCAATGACGACTTCGGGAATCTTATTTTTTATTAATCCATCGCTGCATTTCCTGATTGGTTACTTTCTTTTTCAAGAACCAACAAATATCAATCAATTAATTGGATTTGTCGGTGTATGGATTGGTCTAGTTCTTTACTGTTATGCCTTAGTAAGAAAAGCCCAGTGACACTTCTGTAGTTAATTTATCGCTTTATCCACGGCTTATGTTAAGATGTCAGTCCATCTGGTTGACGTTTTCCCCCAGAGTGATTTGATTACGGCAGTTTATTGGAGAATATTACAGTGACTGGTTATATAAGCCGACAACAAAAAGCTTATCTTTTTGCCTTTATTACAATCTTTTTTTGGTCAACGATTGCAACCGCCTTCAAACTTTCATTGAAATATTTGGAGCCCGTTCATTTGGTCTTTTACGCGACCTTGGTATCAGTAATTGCGCTTTTCTTTATCCTTCTTTTTCAAGGTAAGTTGAAGTTAATCCGTCGATTTAGCGCACAGGATTTTTTGCGTTTTTCATTGTTGGGAATTCTTAATCCTTGCCTCTATTACATTATTCTTCTTCATGCTTATGACTTATTGCCTGCTCAGGAGGCGATGGCAATCAATTACAGTTGGGTTGTGATGATGGTCATTTTGTCAATCCCAATTCTTAAGCAAAAGATTGGATTCAAGGAGTTTCTTTCAATCATTGTGAGTTATATCGGTGTTGTCTTGATAGCTACTAAGGGGGATATTCTTGCTCTAGAATTTGAAAGTCTAAAGGGAGTTAGTTACGCTTTAATTACGACTGTTATTTGGGCATTGTTTTGGCTATTCAACACTAAACATAGCAGTGACACTGTGTTGAGTTTGTTTTTAATTTTTTTGTTCAGTCTACCGTTTATTGCTATTGCAGTTTATTTGGATTCAGGTTTTGTTATGCCTTCAGTTAATGGTTTTATTGGTGCCGCTTATATTGGTCTATTTGAGATGGGCATTACTTTTGTTTTTTGGCAGTCAGCATTAAGACTCTCGTCGAGCGTTGCAAAGATTAGTAGTTTGGTATTTATTACACCATTTTTGGCTTTACTGATTGTGCAGTTGGTTCTGCGTGAAGCAGTATTGACTTCGACAGTGTTTGGTATTGTGTTGATTATTTCTGGACTGTTGTTGCAGAAATATTTCACTAAACAAAGAACTAGTAGATAATAGATATTCATGGAAAACTGTATCTTTTGTGCAATTATTAAGGGCGATATCCCTACTGAAAAGCTCTATGAAGATGATGACGTTGTAGCTTTTGAAGATATTAATGCACAAGCGCCAGAGCACTTTCTAGTAATTCCCAAGAAGCATATAGCGACTCCTAATGATGCTGAAGATGATGCATTATTAGGAAAGTTGAGTTTAATAGCGGCGAAAATTGCAAAAGAGCGCGGATTCTCGGAAAAAGGCTACCGTTTAGTGATGAATTGTAATAAAGATGGCTGTCAAAGCGTTTATCATATTCATCTTCATTGTTTGGGTGGTCGTCAGATGACTTGGCCGCCAGGCTAATATTCGTAAAAGCTAATTAAGTCTAAGTCATAGTAAAGTTGAATTAAAATAGCGAAAATCCACATACTGGCGAATGTATGTGACAACAAGTTAGAGTCGAAAAGGAATCAATGAGCCAAACTGATCTTGAAAAGCAAAGCGTTGGAGTATATACAGAGCGCGCCTATCTCGATTACTCAATGTATGTCATCCTTGACCGAGCCCTGCCTTTTATTGGAGATGGCTTAAAACCTGTTCAAAGGCGCATAATTTATGCCATGAGTGAACTGGGCTTAAAATCTACAGCAAAATTCAAAAAATCGGCAAGAACGGTCGGTGATGTTTTGGGTAAATTTCATCCTCATGGAGACAGTGCATGCTATGAGGCTATGGTTCTCATGGCACAACCTTTCTCTTATAGATATCCCTTTATTGATGGGCAAGGAAACTGGGGTGCGCCTGATGATCCAAAGTCATTTGCTGCTATGCGCTATACTGAATCTAAGCTTTCTCCATATGCCGACCTTCTCCTTAGTGAAATCAATCAAGGAACTGTTAGTTGGACTGATAATTTTGATGGCACAATAAAAGAACCAGAGCAATTACCTGCTCAGGTACCCAACCTTTTACTTAATGGAACCTCTGGCATTGCTGTTGGAATGGCTACAGATGTGCCACCACATAACATTACTGAGGTTGTTGCGGCCTCTATTTTGCTTTTAGAGAAACCATCGACTGATCTTGAGTCTTTGATGAAGATTATTCCTGCTCCTGACTACCCAACAAGTGCAAATATTGTTAGTAGTAGTGAGGATCTTTTTCAGATGTATGAGACAGGAAGTGGTTCAGTTAAAATGCGAGCAAGTTACATTAAGGAGGATGGTGATATTGTCATTGAAGCGCTCCCTTATCAAACTTCGGGAGCCAAAATTGTGGTACAAATCGCTTCACAAATGCGCGACAAAAAGTTACCCTTAGTTGATGATATACGAGATGAATCTGACCATGAAAATCCAACCAGAATTGTTATCGTTCCGCGCTCAAACAGGGTCGATTGTGAACAATTAATGTTGCACCTTTTTGCTACAACCGATCTGGAAAAAAGTTATCGCGTTAATATGAATGTCATTGGCTTGGATGGCAAGCCACAGGTCAAACCACTCATTCCATTAATTAAGGAATGGCTACAATTCAGGATGCAGGTTGTTGTTAATCGACTTCAGCATAGATTAAACAAGATTCTTGAAAGACTGCATATTCTAGAAGGTCTGTTGACAGCTTATCTTAATATTGATGAAGTAATTGCAATTATTCGTGCTGAAGAAAAGCCTAAGCCTGTATTGATGAAGCGCTTTAAATTGAGTGAAATTCAGGCAGAAGCTATTTTGGAAATAAAGTTACGTCACCTAGCAAAACTCGAGGAAATTAAAATTAAGGCTGAAGAACAATCGCTTGGAAAGGAAAGGGAAAAGATAGAGCTGCTTCTTTCAAGCGAGACGCGCCTTAAAACTTTTATCAAAAAAGAGCTAAAAGTTATCCTTGAAGAGTTTGGAGACAAACGTCGTTGCGAAATTGTATCAAATGTTGCCAGTGCACAAGCCTTTAGTGATCATGACATGATGCCAGCTGAAAATGTCACTGTTGTGTTAAGTAAAATGGGTTGGGTCAAGGCTGCCAAGGGTCATGAAATTGATCCTGCTACACTGAACTACAAGTCTGGCGATACTTATCTGACTAGCGCCAGAGGTAGAAGCAATAAAATGGCATATTTTGTTGATTCTTCAGGGCGATCCTATACATTACTAGCCAACAGTTTACC
>CAJWNF010000075.1 GCA_913044155.1 uncultured Gammaproteobacteria bacterium | reverse complement strand
AAGCTTATGGCTCTCCGTTAACTAACCCTGTCATCACAACGGATTTTAGCGAAGCATTGATTGAGTTGGTTACAAAGCCGGTCAATGGAGCTGAAAAAGCTTTGATTGAGTTGGAAAAAATTCAACATTTTGTGAATTATCACTTGCCTGCAAATGAACGTTTCTGGCCTGCAAGTATGCCCTGTATATTACGCGGGCATACCAATATTCCTATTGCCCAGTATGGTTCTTCAAATATAGGCAGGATGAAGAATATTTATCGTCGCGGTCTTGCCTATCGTTATGGCAGTGTCATGCAGACGATAGCTGGCATTCATTTTAATTATTCATTTTCAGATGATTTTTGGCAAACTTATCATGGCCTAATATCACCAGACCTTTCTCTGAGATGCTTTATTGATAATCACTATATGGGTATTACAAGAAACGTACTGAGATATGGCTGGTTAATTCCTTATTTGTTTGGTGCTTCAGCATCAGTCTGTAAATCATTTATGAAGGATTACCATGAACATGATTTACAAGAGTTTGATGACAATACACTTTGCCTCCCTTACGCAACCTCTTTAAGGATGGGCGATATAGGTTATCAGAATAATCAAGAGGATGAAAAAGGTGTCAAGGCAAATTACAATAGCTTAAATCACTACGTTCATAGTTTGCGAGCTGCAATGCAGACAAGTTGCGAGGATTGTGAACGGATAGGTATAAAGCAAGATGGAGAATACCGCCAACTCAACACCAATATACTGCAAATCGCTAATGAGTATTATTCATCAGTTCGTCCTAAGCCTTTGTTACACGGTATAGATAGACCATTGAAGGCGCTAATAAATAATGGTGTTGGTTATATTGAAATTAGATCTCTGGATGTTAATCCGTTAACTCCACTCGGCATCGACAAACCTCAGATACATTTTTTGGAGGCATTTTTGTTGTTTTGTCTGCTCCAAGATTCTGCAACTATTTCTTCATCAGAGCAATTCGAAATTGATAATAACGATAAATTGGTTGCTCACAAAGGTCGACAACCGGGATTAATGCTTAGCTCTAGTGGAAGGCAGATATTGTTGCAGGATTGGGGTCAAGAGATTATGGAGCAGATAAAGGAATGTGCAAAACTGCTTAGCAATACACATCAACAATCAGTAGAAGAAATATCTGTCCGCATAGGCAGCCCAAATTTGACACCTTCAGCAGTAATGCTTGAAGAAATGAAAAGAGAAGAGATAGGTTTCTTTGAGTATGTTGACCAATTTAGTCATCAATACAGAGACTTATATCAAAGCAAGATAGTTAACAAAGATTATTTTGCTGAACTAGATAAATTGACTTTATATTCCCAACAGAAACAGTTAGAAATTGAGGCCCAAGATGCGTTGAGCTTTGATGATTTCATTGCCCAGTACTTCGCTTATAATGAAGAAGACTGAAACTATTTGTGCTCTAGCTACTGCAGTCGGGCAGAGTGGCATAGGCATAGTTCGTATCTCCGGGCCATTGTCACAATCTATAGCTAAACAAGTCCTTGGCGTAGAGCTTGAACCTAGGGTTGCGTATTATGGTGACTTTCGTGATCAGGAGGGAGATAAAGTTGATAGAGGTGTGGCTATTTTTTTCCCCAGTCCTAATTCCTATACTGGCGAGGATATTTTAGAGCTGCAGGGTCACGGTGGTATGAGTGTTTTGCGATGCCTATTGGAAACCGCTAGTCATTTTGGGGCTCGACTTGCAGAGCCAGGCGAGTTTTCAAAGCGTGCATTTCTCAATGGCAAAATGGATTTGGTGCAGGCTGAAGCAGTGCAGGATTTGATTCAAGCGAGCTCTGACCAGTCTGCTCGATGTGCTGTCAGATCTCTTTCTGGTGAATTTTCCGCAAAAATAAATAATATACTCAGTTCCATTATCAGTCTCAGGGTTTTTGTTGAGGCAACTATTGATTTCTCTGACGAAGAGATTGATTTCCTAGAGTCTCATGAAGTTTTATCAAAAATCGAATCTTTAAAGCAGGAGCTACAAGACATTTTAGATAGTGCTAGCCAGGGCGCTATCCTTAGAGAAGGATTGCATGTTGCAATTGCAGGTAAACCTAATGCAGGGAAATCAAGTTTACTTAATTCACTCACTAAACAGCCAAGTGCCATTGTTACTGATATAGCTGGTACCACAAGAGATATCCTAAAAGAGACTATTCAAGTTGATGGCCTACCATTACATATTATTGATACAGCTGGCCTTCATAACAGTGATGATATTATTGAAAAGGAAGGGATTAGAAGAGCGCATGCGGAAATAGACAGTGCAGACGTTGTATTGTTGGTATATGAAGCACAAGAGCAATCAGCCGACTATTCTATATTGCCGGATTTAATAACTAATAAACCGATTGTTACGATTAGAAATAAGATAGATTTAACAGGTGAGGAGGCTGGAATAACAGAGCAAGAAAAGCAATTTTCCATAAGTCTGTCTGCCAAAACCGGAAACGGAGTTGACCTGCTTAGAGAGATTTTAATAAAAATTGCAGGTTACAATCCTGTCGGTGAAGAAGTTTATTTAGCTCGTAAAAGACATCTATTAGCAATCTCTTCAGCACTTAAATATATAAAAATTGCAATCAGGCAGCTCGAGTCCGGAGCGAGCGAACTTGTGGCCGAAGATTTACGTCAAGCAAGTATGTCATTGGGGGCAATCACTGGCGAGTTCTCATCTGATGATTTGTTGGGCGAAATCTTTTCTTCTTTTTGTATAGGAAAATAACAAATTAACAAGCCGTCCATTGGCGAAGTTGAGACAATTTGCTCCGCAATATAATTAGGTCTATAATGTTGTCTTTACTCGCAATTTTTTATGGTGAGTCTTGGGCGAGTTTAATGCGCCAATTTTTATTTAGCAAATATTCAAAATAATACTTGACGCGCTAGATTTGGCCGGTATAATTTCTCGCTTTCACCGCAACAAAACGATGAATTTTGAGGCGGTAGTTCTTTAACAATTTATCAAGCAACTTGTGTGGGCACTCGTACAAGAAATTGTGCAGTGCACATAAAAAACAAAAGCAGATAAGCTTTTAAAAAAATTGAACTAATGGTTACAAAATGCCATGTGTTCTAAAAAGTCAAAGATTGAACTGAAGAGTTTGATCCTGGCTCAGATTGAACGCTGGCGGTATGCTTAACACATGCAAGTCGAACGGAAACGATACTAGCTTGCTAGTAGTCGTCGAGTGGCGGACGGGTGAGTAACGCGTAGGAATCTGCCTGATAGTGGGGGATAGCCCGGAGAAATTCGGATTAATACCGCATAATCTATTCGTAGTAAAGTGGGGGACTTTCGAGCCTCACGCTATCAGATGAGCCTGCGTAAGATTAGCTTGTTGGTGGGGTAAAAGCCTACCAAGGCGACGATCTTTAGCTGGTCTGAGAGGATGATCAGCCACATCGGGACTGAGACACGGCCCGAACTCCTACGGGAGGCAGCAGTGGGGAATATTGGACAATGGGGGCAACCCTGATCCAGCAATGCCGCGTGTGTGAAGAAGGCCTTAGGGTTGTAAAGCACTTTCAACAGGGAAGAAAATCTTGAGGTTAATACCCTCGGGCCTTGACGGTACCTGTAGAAGAAGCACCGGCTAACTCCGTGCCAGCAGCCGCGGTAATACGGAGGGTGCAAGCGTTAATCGGAATTACTGGGCGTAAAGCGTGCGTAGGCGGTTTATCAAGTCAGATGTGAAATCCCCGGGCTTAACCTGGGAACTGCATTTGAAACTGGTCAACTAGAGTATGGTAGAGGAAAGTGGAATTTCTGGTGTAGCGGTGAAATGCGTAGATATCAGAAGGAACATCAATGGCGAAGGCAGCTTTCTGGCCCAATACTGACGCTGAGGTACGAAAGCGTGGGTAGCAAACAGGATTAGATACCCTGGTAGTCCACGCCGTAAACGATGATAACTAGCCGTTGGGGGGATTTACCCTTTAGTGGCGAAGCTAACGCGTTAAGTTATCCGCCTGGGGAGTACGGCCGCAAGGCTAAAACTCAAAGGAATTGACGGGGACCCGCACAAGCGGTGGAGCATGTGGTTTAATT
>CAJWNF010000074.1 GCA_913044155.1 uncultured Gammaproteobacteria bacterium | reverse complement strand
TATCATTGACCATGAAATCTATTGCAGCTAGAGTTTTCTCACCTTCTTTAGGGTCTTGTCCTTCAAACATCAAGCCATCACGCGTCATTGGTCCTGGCTGCACCAAATGTGCTGCAGTTTGAGATGGGAAGGGCTGTAAACCCGCCTGCATCATAAGATGAGGAATATCAAAAAACATTGCCGTTTCAGTTATCTTCCCATGCTCGATTTTGTTAAATTCACAATAACGCAAAAAAATCATCTTGCCTGTCGGAGCAATACCTAACCACTCATTATCAAACAAGCCAACCAAGTGGCCCATTGAGGTGACCCATACAGACTCAAAGCCATCTATTTCATTCCGACCCGCCATGAAAATATCCATGCGACGCTGCATATGACGAAAAGCATGACGTAGTGGCTGCCAAAACAGTTCTGACACTGCCTTAGCGTTAGATTGCTCATTGAAGGGATGAAAACCACGCCAGATATAATAATCATCTAGGTATCGTTCCATAACCTTAGAAAGGTTATTTTCTGCTGCTGAATCTAGCTCTTTATAATAATTTAGAACTAACTGTTTCTCAACTTGATAGCTGCTCATTTATTGGTTTACCTCGTCAAAATTATCCCTTAACGGCACCAGCCGTTAAACCACTAACAAGTTGTCTCTGAAAAAACATAACTAAAATAAATAACGGCACTACAGCAGAGACAACTGCCGCAACCGCAAACATCACATTACCTTCGGTTTGAGTAGTCCCCATGAAGCTTGCAATTTTAGGAACCATAGTTTGGTTATCTTGGGAAAGTAGCATAGCAGTGACAGCAAAGTCATTATATGCCAATAGAAATGAAAACAATCCAGCAGTGACAACACCTGGCCACATTACGGGAATAATGACATTCCTAAAGGCTTGGAATTGAGTACATCCATCCACTTTAGCGCTTTCATCCAATTCTTTTGGAATTTTTTGAAAAAATGAGTGCAGCATCCACAAGGTAAATGGTTGATTTATTGCAACTAAAACAATGATTGTAGTTGGTAGGATTCCCCAAATGTTCCACTGAAAAAATGGCAATAAATAACCTGAAACTAATGTAATTGGCGGCAATGCGCGGAAAATAAGTGCAATAATTAATAGCCAAAAAGCATAACGAAAACCAGAACGTGATAAAGCATAACCACCGAGAGTCGCAATGGTTAATGAAGTAAGTACCGTAAAAAAGCACACTATACTTGTATTACGAAAAGCTCTCCAAAACTCTTCCTGTATCCATGCTCCGTCGTAGCCTGCACCCGTAAAAGCTTTACCATATACAACCTGTGTCCTCACACCTGAAATTGCATTTGTCCAGTCTGCCTTTGAGAAAAAATCAAGCTCTACCTTGAACGAGCCCCAAAATGTCCACAAAAATGGAAAGGCCGCCAAAATAAACCAGAGCAGAACAAAGCCGTATATCAATATTTGAAGCCCTAATGGTTTTTTTATTTGGGTGGAAGACATATAATTATCCCTTTGGGTTGAATTCGCGCCAAGTCCGAACGAGAACTGGAGCCAGAAGTATCGAGACGCCAATAATTGTTAAAACTGATGTAGTTGCTGCTGAAGAAAGCAGACGTGTTTCACCCCCAAGGTCATTATAAATAATCCAAGAAAGGGAGGTTGCATGAGCCTCTGCATTAAATCCAATTATAGGTTCGAACACGCGGAAATTATCCATCAGCTGCATCAATGCTACAAAAGCCACCAATGGTACTAAATGCGGGATAACGACATGCATAATCTGTTGTAAACGTGTTGCTCCATCAATCATCGCTGACTCAAGCGTCTCCTTTGGCACAGTTTGAAGTCCAGCATAAAAAACAATGAAGGCAAAAGGTGCTGAATGCCAAATACCATAAATAATCAATGTAACCCAAGTTAAACCTGTAGAGGCTTTTAGGGATAAGTCAGGGTTATCGAGTAAAACCTGAAGCCCTGTTCCAATAATGCCTCTAGAATCGATCATCCAAAACATGATGAGTGAACCAATCAGAGGCGTCACAATCATTGGCAAAAGAGAAAAAAATATCATCAGCCCTTTTAAGCGCTGATGCAGTGAATTTACAGCTAAAGCAATTAAAAATCCAACTAATATAACAAAGGGCGTCACTACAAAGGTGAACGTCAATGTAAATCCCATTGCGCGATAAAATGGAAGATTCTTAAGAGTGGAAAAAAAATCACCCAAGTCAGAACTACCTCTCCACATCTCACCAACCTCTTTAATTGCAAGGTGGCCTCTGTCAAAATAGATTCCGAGTCCAGCCCATTGACCTAAAGGCTCAGCTTCATACAATTCTTGAGTTAAGGTGTGATCAATTTGCGTTTGCGAAGTACAACCAAAGGGATCACAGTTTTCAACAGTTATTAAAACCTTATCGTGAGGAACATGAAAGGACTGAGATACCACTGATAATAGTGGCAAGGCTATAAACAAAAACATTGCCATGGCAGTAGGTAAAAAGAACCAAAAAAATGTCTTGTGTTTCATCGAAGTTTACAAAATTAATGTAGTTACTATATTACAGAAAAAAAGAGGGGTGTGTGTACACCCCTCTAGAGTAAATCACCTAACTAAATCTTATAGGTAACCTTTTTCTTTCGCAGCTGCTGTATATGCCGCTTCTACATCAGCTAGAGCAGTAGCCGCATCTTCCTTGCCCATCATAAAGTCAATTATCTCAGCACCTAACGCTGAATGTAGTAGACCTTGATAAGACACCATCGGATATGGTTTTGTGCCCATTTGAGCTGCAGCAACTACACCACGAGATGCAGTAGTTGGCTCATAACCTTTGATCAACCATACAGCTAGAAGTGAAGTTTCATCATTCAACATTTCAGGACGAACCGCGTGCTTCATTGCAAGGAATGTTGCCTCAGCATCTTCGTCAGAAATATTCTTGGCTACAGTCCAACCATCCCACCAAAGTGTTGCAGCCGGAATAGAGCCACCGCCAACAGTCATAGGTCCAGCTATATCTGTATTACTAGCTACTTCTGCCGCTACTTCATCACTCTTAAGTGGACCAACACGTGATCCCCACATATTCATAATAGCAACGTTACCTGCTTTCCATTCAGCACTAGTTGCATTTGAATCATGTGTAAGGTAGTCAGGGTTCATAAAGTGAGACAATGCTTTCATCATGTGTAATGCATCGACACCAGCTTGGTTGTTAATTGAAACTTTAGCTGTACCTGGCTCAAAGAATTCACCACCATGTCCAATGTACATGTTTACAAATTCTTCAGCTATATTCCAGCCCGCCTTGTAAGCGCCACCAACTGGATTCTGCATTAAACCCATATCACGGATTATTGCCGCAGCAACCAACATCTCTTCATATGTTGTTGGTGGATTTAGGCCAGCTTGTGCAAGTATGTCAGCACGGAAAACCAAGTGCTGAGCATTAGCCATAAAGGCTACAGCCATTATATTGCCATCCACAGTTACTAACTGATGTTTCTGTATATCTTGCCCATGCTTAGCAACAAGGTCATCTAATGGTCTTATGACATCATCGACCATTAATGCAACAATAGATGAATTAGCAATTATTGCTGTTGTATATTCTGCCGGGTTGCCGGTCATACCTTGGACATTTATTTTTTGATGGTCTGCGGTCAAATTTTTCGTAACCTCGACACCACCACCTGCGCATTCTGCTGCCGCTGATCCTACTGCTTGAATTGCAGGAAATTCATTACCAACGATACTAACACGTCCTCCGTCGATACCACAACCTGCCCAAACACTAGAAGAGAGGGCTGCAAATGTTATAGCAAATGCTATCTTCTTATTTAACATAAAGTTCTCCCCGTTATTTATAGTCTATAAATCTAACACTACAACCTTGTTAATTACGAAAACATCATGATTTCTCACTATCAAGGTTTTCTGGGTATTCACCCAGTAGTCTTTCATCGTAAAAAACAAGAAATCAAATCTTGCATACGATTGCAAATTATTATAACACAGCAAAACACCTTTGCAAGAACTTTATGCATTCGTATGCAATAAAAAGTTATACTAAAAAAAATATATGAAACGATTATGTTTTTTGATGATTACATTTAAAGATTATTCAAGGAGTAAATATATATGACAGCACGAGC
>CAJWNF010000073.1 GCA_913044155.1 uncultured Gammaproteobacteria bacterium | reverse complement strand
CCAATGGCAGACAAAAACACAACAACCTAATCAAAGTTAAGACTCTCCTCATGAACGATATGTTAAATCAATTAGCGCAATAATTAGCATAACTTATTGTTGTTTTCTTTACAAAGCAGTAAAATATAGTTAATGAAATTTACTCTCAATATCACGAGCTCTGAGCAACTCGCAAATATATGTGGCTCACTTGACAACAATCTTGAAAATATATCTAAGAGCCTTGATGTTAGGCTCTCAAACAAAGGTTCAGACTTTGATATTAAGGGAGATAACGCAGACCTTGCTGTTAATGTTTTGCAGGATTTACTTTCTATATCTGAAAAGAGAATAATTGATGCTAGTGACGTTGAATTGTCAATCAAGTCACATAACAGTGGCAATGGCTCAACTAAGGCGATTACTATAAAAACTAGCCGTAAACATATACATATTCGCAGCATTAACCAGCAAAACTACGTTAACGCTATCGCTGATAAGGATGCCATCTTTGCTA
The DNA here is from genome assembly GCA_913044155.1 of uncultured Gammaproteobacteria bacterium. Next base: position 3,738 of record CAJWNF010000073.1, on the reverse strand, counting down.
TCGGGCCGGCCGGCACGGGAAAGACCTATCTTGCCGTTGCAAGAGCAGTCGAGGCGCTGGAGAGTTCAAATGTTAGGAGAATCGTCTTGGTCAGGCCTGCCGTTGAGGCTGGCGAAAAGCTAGGTTTTCTACCGGGAGACTTGAGCGAAAAAGTTGACCCTTATTTGCGTCCTATTTATGATGCCTTGTATGAATTCCTAGGATTTGAGAAGGTCAACAAGTTAATTGAAAAACACATAATCGAAGTAGCACCTCTCGCATTTATGCGCGGCAGAACACTTAATGATTCCTTCATTATTCTTGATGAGGCGCAGAATACAACCGTACCGCAGATGAAAATGTTTCTAACTCGAATGGGTTTTGGCTCAAAAATGGTCATTACCGGCGATATAACCCAGATAGATTTAGCCAACCCCTCTGAGTCTGGACTTCTAGATGCAACTAATGTCTTAAAAGATATGGAAGATATTGCTTTTTGCGAGTTTGATTCCCAGGATGTTGTTAGAAACCAACTCGTCAAACTCATTGTCAACGCTTACGATAACAATAAATGAATTCCGCTAACACTAAAATTATTGTTGGTTTATCCGGCGGAGTTGATTCATCCGTTGCCGCCTTCCTGCTCCTCAAAAAGGGGTTTAATGTTGAAGCCCTTTTTATGAAGAATTGGGATGAGGATGATGACGATCAATATTGCAACGCTGCAGAAGACCTTGCTGATGCTCAGCAGATTGCAAAAAAGTTAGGCATTAAACTCCACACCGTTAACTTTTCTCATGAATATTGGGAGGATGTTTTTGAACACTTTCTTTCCGAACACAAGAAAGGAAGAACTCCGAACCCAGATGTTCTATGTAACCAAAGAATAAAATTTAAAGCATTCCTAGATTATGCAAAAGATTTGGGTGCAAACAAAATAGCGACAGGTCATTATGCAAGGATAGATAAAAGCAATAGCCAATATTTTTTAAAGGCCGCGATAGACGGCAACAAGGATCAGAGCTATTTCTTGCACCTACTGGATCAAGAGCAACTCTCTCAAAGTCTTTTTCCATTAGGAGAATTGAATAAAAATGAAGTTCGTGACATAGCGACTAAAAATAACTTTGTTACAGCAAACAAAAAGGACTCTACCGGGATTTGCTTTATCGGAGAAAGGCCTTTTTCTGAATTTCTAACTACCTATTTACCAAAAGAAAAAGGGAATATTATTGATGAAAAAGGCCAATTCATTAAACACCACCAGGGCCTGCCTTTTTATACTATAGGACAAAGAAAAGGCCTAGAGATTGGTGGCGGCCATGGAGATTCTTCTGAACCATGGTTTGTTGCTGAAAAGCGCCTAGATTCGAATGAAATTGTTGTCGTTCAGGGTGATCACCCTTCACTTTACCACCAAACGCTTATCGCTGATAGTGTCCACTGGATAGGAAATGAGCTGAATTTACCACACCAATGTAGTGCAAAAATTCGCTATCGTCAGGCCTCCCAAGATTGCAATATAGAGTTCAAAGACAACGACTCCATCAAGGTCAATTTTAGCCAACCACAAAGAGCTGTTACGCCCGGGCAATCAATCGTTTTCTATGATGATGATGTTTGTTTAGGTGGCAGTGTCATTGAATCAAGATCAAATGAATAAATCAGAGCAACAAGCCCTTGCGCTTGCAAGCATATTCCAGACAACAGCCCTTGTGCATCAGCTCGCTTCCACAGGTCGCTGTGACACTCATAGCAATAAAGCAAGTCTAAATAGTATTGTTAGTCAAGGCACCTCTATTAAGGAAATATTTCGCTCCACTGATGACTTAAAGGTCGGCATAAGTTCTTTGAAAACAGTGATGGCTCCAAAACCTATAAACATGAAAAACATTATGCTCTACACTACTGCTCTGATTAATCTTGAGAAAAAATTAATGAAGGAGCCTTATTTATTAGACAAGATTTCAACAGAAATTGAAGCTATCAAGAAGCAGGAATTTTTTGATATTTATCATACTAACACTATCGCTAGACTAGCAGAACTCTATAAAGACACGCTAGGAAGCCTTGACCCAACAATCATGGTAAGGGGAGAGCAAATTTACCTTACAAACCAAAAAACTGCTAACCATATTAGAGCTCTACTTCTTGCAGGGGTAAGAGCTGTATCTTTATGGAAATCGCAGGGTGGCAAGACATGGCACCTTCTATTAAATAAGAAAAAAACATTACAATACATAAACACCTTAAACGCATAGTATTTGCAAAAACAAATGCTTGCATAATTAGTACTGAGACTTTATAATTCATGGTTTTTGTAATTTAGCAATATATAAGACAATATGGCCAATTCAGCAGGTTCAAGAAAACGCGCTAGACAAGCGATTACGCGTAACAAACACAACTCACAAATCCGAGCCAAGGTTCGCACTTTTATAAAAAAAGTTGCACACTCGATTGATGCTGGAAATGAAAAAGAGGCAATTAGTGGCTTTAAAGCAATGCAAAAAAATGTAGACCAGGCTGTCAACAAAGGTTTAATCCATAAAAACCAAGCTGCCAGAAAAAAATCTCGTTTATCTGCCCAAATCAAGGCACTCAAATCTTGAGATCTAATTTTCGCTGTCAAGGTTAGATTCTAAACGCTAAATCATTGCTATAATTAAAACCCTCGATTGAGGGTTTTTTTATCTAACCGGCAATATTATGATAAGCGAAAGTGACAAATTCCTATTTAGAAATGCTATAGATAAAAAAATACCGATTGATAAAGATGCAGATAAAGGAATAGAATCGAATAAGGCTAATCGGAATAGACTTTTTGACTCATATAGCTATTTATCTGAACCAAACCTGAGAGGCTCAGAGCCGGTAAGCTACTCACAGAGCGGCGTTTCTCCTAAAACAATCAAGAAAATGAAACAAGGGAATCTTGACCGACCTCCTTCTATCGATTTGCATGGTCAAACTATCAAGGAAGCTTGCCGTTCATTGTCAAATTTCATTCATTATCATCAAGATGAAAAATTTATTCACATTGTCCATGGAAAAGGTTTTCATTCAGAGCAGGGTCTCTCAATTTTGAAATCTCAGGTTGTGTACTACCTAAAACAACATCCACAGGTACTTGCATTTTGCTCCTGCCCACAAAATAGCGGCGGTACCGGCGCAGTGTTTGTTTACTTAAAATATTAATGTTCAATCAAGACGAAATCTATACAGTCTCAGATTTTTTACATTTATGTAAAAATTCAATAGAAAGAGATATACCCCATTGCTGGATTCAGGGAGAAATATCAAATCTATCAAGACCATCTTCAGGACATTTGTATTTCTCATTAAAAGATTCGACTGCACAGATTCGCTGCGCATTTTTTCGTTTAAGTCAGCGCAATATTCGTTTTACGCTTGAAAACGGGCTGTCTATTGTCATGCGCGGAGCGCCCACAGTTTATGAGCTTAGGGGTGATTTTCAAATGATTGTCCAACAAATTGAACCTGCCGGCTTAGGCAATCTTCAGCTAGCCTTTGATCAGCTCAAAAATAAACTACTAAATGAAGGTATATTTGACGATTCAAATAAAAAGAAATTGCCTCTATCACCTAAAACTATAGGCGTTATATCGTCTTCTAGTGGAGCTGTAATCAGGGATATTTTACATGTGCTGAAACAAAGATATCCATATACAAATGTATTGCTTTACGATACAGTTGTGCAGGGTGAAAATGCACATAAAAAAATAATAAATGCGCTTG
>CAJWNF010000072.1 GCA_913044155.1 uncultured Gammaproteobacteria bacterium | reverse complement strand
GAAAAACATTGGCAGCAATTCGGCCGTAGCACGAATACTGTTTTCTCAACCCAAAGCTCTGTCGAGGAGCATGTCTTGGAAGCTGACCTGGTGATAGGTGGCGTGCTGATTCCTGGAGCGGAAGCACCAAAGCTTGTGACTAGAGAGATGATTAAGGCAATGAAGCCAGGTTCGGTAGTTGTCGATGTTGCTATCGATCAAGGTGGCTGCTTCGAAACTTCGAAAGCAACAACGCATGCAGAGCCAACTTACATAGTCGACGATGTTGTCCATTACTGTGTCGCGAATATGCCAGGCGGTGTTCCGAAAACATCAACCTACGCACTTAATAATGTGACTCTGCCCTTTGCACTTGACATTGCCAACAAAGGCGTCACTCAAGCGCTTTTGGATGATGAGCACCTGAGAGCGGGCTTGAACGTACACTCGGGCAGAATTACATGCATTGAGGTGGCACAGGATTTGGGCTACGAGTATGTTTCTGCACTGGATGCTTTGAATAATTAAATGTTAATAGGAGAGAAATAATGGCAAGAATGACCGCAAGCGAGGCCTTTGTTGAAACAATGGCGGCAAATGGCGTTAAGGATATATTTGGAATTATGGGATCAGCCTTTATGGATGCCATGGACATATTTGAACCTGCCGGTATTCGCTTAATTCCTGTTGTTCATGAACAAGGCGCAGCACATATGGCTGACGGATATTCACGGGTGAGTGGAAGGCATGGAGTCTGTATAGGACAGAATGGTCCTGGAATTTCTAATTGTGTCACTGCTATTGCGGCTGCTTACTGGGCACATAGTCCGGTAGTCATCATTACTCCTGAAGCTGGTACTGCTGGTATTGGTCTTGGAGGATTTCAAGAGACAAATCAGCTACCAATGTTTCAAGAATTTACAAAATACCAAGGCCATGTGGTCAACCCAATGAGGATGGCGGAATTCACTGGACGCTGCTTCGATAGAGCTATGAGCGAAATGGCGCCAGCACAACTAAACATTCCTCGAGACTATTTTTATGCTGACGGTGAATTTACTATTCCTGAGCCGCGACGAATCGACCGCGGAACTGGTGGCGAGGAAACTTTAAATAAAGCTACAGATTTGATTGCCGAAGCTAAATTCCCAGTTATTGTTTCTGGTGGTGGTGTTGTTATGGCTGATGCTGTCGTAGAATGCAAGGCTTTAGCAGAACGTTTAGGTGCTCCCGTAGTAAACAGTTATCTCCATAACGACTCATTTCCTGCCAGTCACGAATTATGGTGTGGCCCATTAGGCTATCAAGGCTCAAAGGCGGCAATGAAGCTAATCTCACAGGCGGACGTAGTTATAGCTCTTGGTACACGTCTAGGACCATTTGGCACGCTGCCTCAACACGATATGGACTATTGGCCAAAAAAAGCCAAAATAATCCAAATAGATGCTGATCACAAAATGCTGGGTTTGGTTAAACCTATTACAATAGGTATATGCGGAGATGCAAAAGCTGTCGCTGAAGCGCTAACTTCTAAACTGTCAAATGCAAGCTTAGCTTGTGATTCATCTAAAACTGAAAGAGCTAAGAAGATTGCCGCAGAAAAATCAGATTGGGAAAAGGAGCTTGATGAATGGATTCATGAGACAGATCCATTTAGCATGGATATGATTAAGGATGCGGAAGAAGGCTGGCTGCATCCACGACAAGTGCTCAGAGAGTTAGAAAAAGCAATGCCGGAAGATGTAATGGTTTCAACGGATATTGGCAACATCAACTCTGTAGCAAATAGCTATTTACGTTTTGAAAAACCCAGAAGCTTCTTTGCAGCTATGAGTTGGGGTAATTGCGGCTATGCTTTTCCTACAATTATTGGAGCCAAGGCTGCGGCGCCTGACAGGCCAGCAATCTCATATGCAGGCGATGGTGCATGGGCTATGAGTATGGTAGAGACGATGACTTGCGTTCGTCACGATATTCCGGTAACGGCTGTTGTTTTCCATAACTGCCATTGGGGAGCTGAAAAAAAGAATCAAGTTGACTTTTATGATAGGCGATTTGTCGCTGCTGAGCTTACTAATCAAGATTTTGTAAAGATTGCTAACTCTATGGGCGCAGAAGGTATAAAGGTAGACAAACTGGAGGATGTTGGTCCTGCACTTAAGAAAGCTATTGATATGCAGATGAACGATAAAAAAACCACCATCATTGAAATTATGTGTACAAGAGAGTTAGGCGACCCCTTCAGAAAGGATGCCTTAAGTAAACCTGTAAGATTTTTAGACAAATACAAGGATTACGGTTACAACCCTCTACACAGATAAAAAACAAGCGAACTAATCACCTATGGGCAGGTTTGCAATTATTCCTGCCTATAGAGACTGAACAGGTTAGTCTAATTTTAGGAATTTACGTCTATAACGAACTAATACATCTTCAGTATAGCCGTTTGGTTGTTCTTTCCCCTCAAAAACTAGTGCCAAGGATGCCTGGAAGGCTAGACTGTTATAGTCTGGCGCCATATTTATATAGTGCGGATCCCTTGCATTTTGCTGGTCGACAACCAAGGCCATATCGCGAAATGCCTGGTTAACTTGTTCAGGGGAGCAAACTTCATGATGCAGCCAGTTTGCTAGATGCTGCGAAGATATCCTCAGAGTTGCTCGATCTTCCATCAATCCGATATGATTAATATCTTGTACTTTGGAGCATCCTACGCCATGATTAATCCATCTAACAACATAACCTAAAATTCCTTGTGCATTGTTATTGATCTCATTGATAATTTCTTCCTTTGAGAGTTTTTCAGTTGACTTTAATAGCGGTAACTTTAATAAGTCATCTTGATTTGTTACAAGTTTGCCTGATAGTAGATTTTCTTGACACTCGAAAACGTTAAAAAGATGGTAGTGCGTTGAATGCAAAGTTGCAGCAGTAGGGGAGGGGACCCAGGAACAGTTAGCTCCTGCCTCTAAATGTTCCATCTTGGTGTCTAACATTTCCCTCATCTTGTCGGGTTGAGGCCACATCCCTTTACCTATTTGGGCTTCCTTATAAAAACCACAATCCAAAGCAGTATAGACATTGCTTGTTTCGTAGACATCGTACCAGCTTTCTTCTTTAATATGGCTTTTACATCTCATAGCTCCAGCCAACATTGATGTATGTATTTCGTCACCAGTTCTATCAAGGAATCCGGTATTGATAAAGATAATTCTATTTTTTGCAGCCTTGATACAGGCCTTTAGATTTACGCTTGTACGTCTCTCTTCATCCATTACCCCAATCTTAATAGTGTTCTGTTTTAATTTGAGCGCCTTTTCTATTAACGAAAACAGTTTGACAGTGAATGAGACCTCTTCAGGACCATGCAGTTTAGGTTTAACAATGTAGATGCTGCCTTTTTTTGAGTTAAATTTAGTTTTAATGTCATGCAAAGCAATCAGTGATGTAACCATAGCATCCAAGATTCCTTCAGGTATCGCTTTACCGTCAGAATTTGTAACTAACTCGGTCATCATATGGATGCCAACGTTTCGAGCTAAAATCAAACTTGCGCCGGACAAAACAAAACTATCACCATTAATATCTTGATATTTTTTGTCAGCATTCAATACTCGAGAAACTGTCTCGCCATCTTTTGTAAAGCTAGCGCTTAGCTCTCTTTTCATTAACTTTAGATAGTTACGATAGGCCTGAATTTTTTCGGCAACGCTTACAGTGGCTACCGAATCTTCAAAGTCTACAATTGTAGTAACTGCAGACTCTAAAATAACGTCAAAAATACCGCTTTTATGATAACTGCTTTCTTGATCACCGATTATTTCAATATGAAGATCATTATTTTTTAGTAGCACATTTCCTGACTCGCTGAGACCGATAAATTGTTCAGGATTGACTAGTGTGGCTGTTTCGCCATCATTTAACTTAAAAATTAACGCTCCGGTGTATTGCACCCGCCTAACAATCTGTCTATAAGAGGCTCCTTTTAATGGCACAACCTTGTCCAAAAAATCGCATGCAAGCTCAGCTGTTTTGTTAACACGATGCAGATTATGAGCAAAAGAAGTCGCCATATCTCCTCGATTGGGAATTACATTAGTGCCATACAGACAATCAAACAAGCTACCCCAGCGCGCATTAATAGCGTTGAGGACAAATCTCTCACTCGTTACTGGAACAACTAATTGTGGACCTGCAATTTTTGCGATTTCATCATCAACATTATCGACTTCAATTGAAAAGTCAGTCACTTCAGGAACAATATAGC
>CAJWNF010000071.1 GCA_913044155.1 uncultured Gammaproteobacteria bacterium | reverse complement strand
GGCGTTTGTAAGCTTTAAGGAGTATATTTATGACATATAGCATTTTTAATCAAAAAATCAGCGACACATTAACCCAACCCATGTTTTTTGGTGATACTGTTAATATTGCTCGCTTTGATAAACAAAAATTTGAAATGTTTGAAAAGCTTACAGAAAAACAGCTTTCCTTCTTCTGGAGACCAGAGGAAATTGATGTTTCTAAAGATAAGATCGATTTCTCTAAGCTACTTCCAAATGAAAGGCACATCTTTATTTCTAACTTGCAATACCAAATCTTACTCGACTCTGTTCAAGGGCGCTCCCCTACCATAGCTTTTTTACCAATAGTTTCTCTCCCTGAAGTAGAAAATTGGATTGAAACATGGGCATTTTCAGAAACAATTCATTCACGCTCTTATACCCACATTATCCGTGCCATCGTTAATGAACCAGGCGTTGTGTTTGATGACATCATGAAAACTGATGAAATCATCCAGCGCGCAACAAGTGTATCAAAAAACTATGATGAATTAATTAAATACACACAAGCATATTGCCTATACGGAGAAGGAAAGCATAAACTCAAGGATGAGGAAATAGAGATTGACCTGTATGACATAAAACGTATGCTTTATTTGACATTAATGTCTGTCAATATTCTTGAAGCTATACGCTTCTATGTAAGCTTTGCTTGCTCCTTTGCATTCGCTGAACGAAAAGTAATGGAGGGTAATGCAAAAATTATCAAACTAATTGCTCGTGATGAAGCATTGCATTTAACAAGCACCCAACACATGATTAATTTAATGAAAAGTGGAAAAGACGACCCTGATTTGAAAAAAATCGCCAAAGAGTGTGAACCTGAAGTCATACAAATGTTTAAAGATGCTACACAACAAGAAAAAGACTGGGCAGATTATTTATTTCGTGATGGCTCAATGATTGGCCTAAATGCTGAAATACTTAAAGATTACCTTGAATATATAACAAATGTTCGCATGTCATCACTTGATTTAAAGCCAATTTTTGAACATAGAAGCAACCCCCTCCCCTGGATGAAACAGTGGCTAGATTCTGATAATGTACAGGTTGCACCTCAAGAAACTGAAATAACCTCTTACTTGGTAAGCGCCATTGATAATACTATCAATGAAGATGATAACGACTTCAGTGACTTTAAGCTATAAATGCTACATTCGATTAAATGTTTAAAATTGAATTTGACAAAAATAATGGAGAAACTGAGTTACTCTATGTTTACGGCGACGAGTCAATATTAACCGAGCTCGAATATCACAATGTCTTAATAAATCATAATTGTAGACAAGGTCATTGCGGAGATTGTATATTGCATTTAATTGAGGGAGAAGTTATCCATCAGGAAAGCCTTATCCCTCTATCCTTATCTCCTAAAGAAATTCTAGCTTGCCAATCAAGACCAATTACCGATATAAAAGTAAAAATAAGAGAGTAATTAATTCTTTATGAAGTCAATAACTGCTTGTGAATCACCTTGAAATACAATTCTGTTTTTCTTTTTTGAAATTTGATAATCATACATTGGATCATAATAATCTGTCAGCAATGCTTTAATAAGTGGGATATATAAATCAACCTCCGCATATTCTTGATGTTTTGCTAGAGCGCTATCCAGCATCCCTAATAAAAGCTTGTAACGAAGTCCGCCGAGTCTTTTTTGGATCTTAGAGAGACTACTCTTCCAGTAATTTGAAAATTGTTTAAAGCCATCAATTTCGTTGTTTTTTCGGAAACTATCCAACATATCAATAACATAGGCTTTAAGGCTTAATTGAATACGCTCTTCCAGACTAGCGCATAAAATTACTAAATCTGATTGCAATAATATATTTTTCAAATTAGTTGGTAAATATACTCTGCCAATATTACTACCTTCATCTTCGAGAATCAAAAAAGGGTTATTTTTTTTATGAATAAATTCAATTGCCAAAGCATTTTCAAAGGCTATCTGCGTAGGTTGTGGAAAAATATTTTGTCCAAAAGCGGATCCTCTATGATTAGCCAATTCTTCTAAATCTATACTATTTTTCAATTCACTAAGCAGAAGCGTTTTTCCACAACCTGTTTGTCCACCTAGAATCATAAAATTTGTCAATTCAATTATTTGATCTAGCTTTTTCGTAAGGTAATTACGCATATCCTTAAAACCACCTTTGACACGGGGATATGTGATACCGGAAGATTCAAATATCCAATGTTGAGCTATCTCTGACCTAAGGCCTCCACGAAAACAATAAAGCGCACCATTTGGATGCTTTTCAACAAAATCCAACCAAGCATCCATTCTATTCTTTTTTATATCTCCGCTAACTAATCGATGACCAAGTTTTATCGCGGAATTTCTTCCATTATCTTGATAATCTACGCCAACTAAACGACGCTCTTGATTATTCATAATGGGAATATTTAGAGCATTTGGAAAGGCGCCACGTTCAAATTCAACTGGAGCACGAGTGTCAATTAAAGGTATATCGTTTTGAAATAAATACTGAAAATTGTCAATTTCTGGCAATTTGTTCATTGCACTTGGATAATGTTAGAGTTAGGTTTATTTTGTATGATTTTCCCTATTGTTTGAAGCTGTACACCATATTTTTCCAAAACACCATGAAGTGAATTTTTAGCCCTCTCAGAAGCAGTTATAAGCAAACCGCCACTGGTTTGTGGGTCAAACAATATAGAGCGTTGAATTGGAGATAACTTATCTACTTTATCACTATAACTTTCGAAGTTTCTTTGAGTTCCTCCAGGAATGCAACCTTCCTTCAAATAGCCATGCAAGTTTGGCAGAAGAGGAATTTTCTCAAACTCAATTGTTGCAGATACACTGCTACCCAAACATATCTCTAAAAGGTGACCTGCTAACCCAAAACCAGTAACATCTGTTATGGCATTGATGCCAGAAATTTTTGCAACTTCAGTGCCCATGTCATTTAACTTGCACATCTGATTTATTGCTTTTTGGTGGTCATCAAAATCGACTTTTTTCATTTTTTGTGCGGTTGACAATATCCCAACCCCTAAAGGCTTAGAAAGATAAATTGAATCACCAACTTCGGCATCTGTATTTCTTTTGATGTCAGCAACATTAACAATGCCCGTAACGGAGAGACCAAAGATAGGTTCAGGAGAATCTATGCTGTGACCACCAGCAAGACTAATTCCAGCTTCAGTGCATATAGCCCTACCCCCTTCAATAACTTTAGCTCCAATTTCTGTGGAAAGCCTATCTAAAGGCCAACCAAAAATTGCTATAGCCATTAAGGGTTTGCCACCCATAGCGTATATATCACTCATTGCATTGCAAGCGGCAATTTTGCCAAAAATAAAAGGATCATCAACAATTGGCATAAAAAAATCTGTCGTACTAATCAATGCTCTGCCATCTCCTAAATCGTAAACAGCAGCATCGTCGTTTGATTCATTACCAACAATTAAATTTAAATCTTTAAATCTATTTTCTTGATTACCAAGAATTTCATGAAGCATTTTTGGCGAGAGCTTGCATCCGCATCCCGCACCATGGCTGTACTCAGTTAAATGGATAGAATTAATAGTGGAATTAACGGTGTTCAAGTAATCAGAATCCTTAGTCAAGATGAGAGTACTCTAATTCAAGTTTTTGATAGAGGTCAGACGGAGAAATATTTGGATATTTATCCATAATATTAAAAGCTACCACATTATCTTCAACTTTTCCCCATAATTTAATATATGAACCATTCTTGTAGCCATGATTTTGTCGAAATGAGTTTAATTGATTTTTTACTACATACCTCCTGTAGAGATCCTCGGTGTCAATCCCAACATGGGACAATGCAACAAAAAAGAGATCGCTAACTTCTCTAATAGCGTAAATATCGTCACATTTAGTATTTGTCACAGAGATACTTATGATTTTTTCAAAAACTTCAATTAAAGCTGACGCATTCAAGTCCCCCGAGGCTTTTGTGGATAGGTATTTATAAGCGTAATCTTCATCATTTAGACGAATCAACTCTGACATAATAAAATGCCAAATGTCAACCAACTCTACTTTGATATTTTCCCAATCTGGCTCGGTATTAATATCTTTCCAATGCTTCCAATTAAACGAGTCAATTGCCTCAGAGGCTTCCATATAAATACAACGATGCCAGCAGATTTCTCTACCTTCTTGGGTCATGTTTTCAAGCCAAATATCGCCATTTGTTTTGTTATTTAACTCCCTTTGGAGGGAAAACATTTGTTTTATAAAATTCATACTAAATGATATCTGGAATTGACTTAATTTGATTATAGTCTAACCAATT
>CAJWNF010000070.1 GCA_913044155.1 uncultured Gammaproteobacteria bacterium | reverse complement strand
GTCCATCCTATTTCCCCTTCACCGAGCCTTCAGCTGAAGCAGATATAGGCTGTGTTATTTGTGAAGGAGAGGGTTGTCGGGTTTGTAAAAAGACTGGTTGGCTAGAAGTTTTAGGTTGTGGTGTAGTTAATCCAAATGTCCTCAAGGCAGTTGACCTGGATCCAGAAGAGTATTCAGGTTTAGCTTTTGGCATGGGGGTTGAGAGATTAGCAATGCTTAGATATGGGGTTAATGACTTGAGATTATTTTTTGAAAATGATATTCGTTTTTTGAATCAGTTTTAATGGATATGGATTGCAAATGAATATATCTACTTCATGGCTAAGAGAATGGTCTGACCCAAAAGTTAGCGATATAGATTTGGCTGAAAAGTTAACCATGTCTGGTCTTGAAGTCGATAAGATTGGCCCAGTTGCGCCCGACTTTGAAGGCATTGTAGTTGGTGAGGTGGTTAGCTGTGAAAAGCACCCTAATGCAGACAAGTTAAGTCTCTGTACAGTTGATATCGGCAAAGGCAGCAATCTGCAAATTATCTGTGGTGCGCCGAATGTCCACAAAGGTCTCAAGGTAGCAGTTGCAACTGTCGGCGCCGTTTTGCCTAACAACTTTAAAATAAAGAGAGCCAAATTGCGCGGGGTCGAATCTGTCGGCATGATCTGTTCGGAGTCAGAGATTGGACTTTCTGATGAACATGAAGGAATTATGGAGTTGGATTCTTCGGCTCCCTTAGGTGAGAATTTAAGATGCTTTCTTGATCTTGATGAAAATATAATAGAGTTCGATCTCACTCCAAACAGAGGTGATTGCTTTAGTGTTCTTGGGGTAGCTAGAGAGGTCTGCGCCATTTATGATTTAGCGCTACCAAAAAGAGAGTACCGAGCAAAGGTAACTGGAAGGCGAACCTTTAACTCAACAATATCCAGTCCAAAAGCATGTCCAAAGTATTTGACTAGGATTATAGAAGGGATTGATACTGCAGCCAAGACACCTCAATGGATGGCACAAAGACTCTTAAGGTCGTCTCAACAACTCCACTCACCAGTAGTAGATATTACAAACTATGTATTGTTGGAATTGGGGCAGCCGATGCATGCCTTTGATCTTAAAAAAATAAATGGCGATATTAATGTGCGGATGGCAAAAGACGGTGAAAAAATTGAACTTTTGAACGAACAAACCGTTGCCCTTAGGGACGATACGCTTGTGATTTCTGATCAGCATTCAGCCATAGCGATTGCCGGAGTAATGGGTGGAATTTCCACTGCTACCGAGGATGACTCAACAGAAATACTGCTCGAAAGTGCCTTTTTTGATCCTATCTCTATTTTCGGGGTAGCGAGATCGTATAGTCTGCATACCGAGTCCTCTTTGAGGTTTGAAAGAGGTGTTGACTATGAGTTAACTCATAGGGCAATGGAAAGAGCAACCGAATTGGTTCTTGAAATTTGTGGCGGCAAAGCATCAGAAATTAATCAATGTATTGATGCATCATCGCTTCCAACTATCGAACAAATAAATATTACAAGCGAAAAAATATCTAGAGTATTGGGTTTTGAATTAGATCCTGCCTGGATAGAGTCGAAGTTTAAGTCTCTTCATTTTGACACCATTAGTCATGGCAATAGTTCATGGACAATTGACCCGCCTAGCTTTCGTTTCGACATTCGACTACAGGCCGACTTAATAGAAGAATTAGTGCGGCTTTATGGTTATGACAAGGTGCCCGTGCATAACCTCTCATCAACTGTAAACATCTCATCGGCGAATCAAACACAAATAACTTCCCATGATATTTCCCATTCGCTAGTAAATAGAGGGTATCAGGAAGTAATCACTTATAGCTTTATCTCTAATGAATATCACGACTTAATTAATCCAGATTCAGTAAAAATTGAACTCAAAAATCCAATCTCTGATGACATGTCTATTATGCGTTCAAGTTTATGGCCAGGATTATTACAGACCGTTCAAACGAACCAGAGAAGGGGTCATAATAATGCTAGATTTTTTGAATCTGGCCTTTGTTTTAAAGGAGTTTCAGTGGACCAGCAAGAACAAAAAATTGCTGGCATTGTGTGCGGACAGCGATACGATTTGCAGTGGGGTTCTACTGAAAGAAATGTAGATTTTTTTGATCTCAAGTCAGACGTCGAGTCACTGTTAAATCTGAGCGCTAAGAGTTACCAATTTGAGGCCGCTGAGCATCCGGCTCTGCAGGTTGGACAGACTGCTAAGATATCGAATCAAGGAAAGGTTATTGGCTGGGTAGGAGCGCTATCTCCGGTGATACAAAAAAAATTATCTTTACCTAGTGTATTTTTATTTGAATTAAATCAAATTGACATACAGGACAAAGAGATTTCAACTTTTAAGCCTTTTTCTGCTTACCAGGCTTCACATCGAGATATTGCTGTGGTGGTTGGAAAAGACGTAAAGGCGGAACAGTTAATCAATTCGATCAGCTCTTTGAAGCAAAACTACTTGATTGATGTGAAATTATTTGATGTATACGAGGGTGAAAATATCGGCAAGGATAGAAAAAGTATGGCGCTAAATTTGATCTATCAATCAAGCGATATTACCCTAACAGATGATAAGCTAAACCAACAAGTTAACGAAGTGGTTGCACATCTAGTTAGTAAATTTTCTGCAAAATTAAGGGAGTAATTGTGTCGCTCACTAAACAAGATATAACTAACGCCATTGTAAAGGAAACCGGTCTAACTCAAACTCAGGCCATGTCAATTACTAATGAATTCTTTGAGCAGATAATTGAAAGTCTAAGTAACGGTGAAAATATTAAATTATCTGGTTTTGGTAACTTTGTTGTAAGGGAAAAATCTCAACGTCCTGGTAGAAATCCAAAGACTGGCGAAGAGGTCATGATTAGTGCCAGAAAGGTGGTAACTTTCAAAGCCGGCCCTAAGTTAAAAAAGGCGACAGAACTGGGTTCTAAGTAGCATCCATTTATTCACTAATTGCACACATAAATCCTCGCAAGACAGGCATTACTGAGTCCATTATCTGCTGTTTTGTTTGGTCATCATTGTTACGTGCAGATGAGTCATGATATATTAAGCTTGGTTGATAGTCATCATCAAAACAAAACGACACAAAGTTGAGTTGACTTTGTTCACTTTCGTCTGTTGTGCTAGTTAATATTTCGACCTCCTGAACCATATCAACAGCATATGTCGCTTCCTTTTCAGAGGAATGCCTATTTACAAAAAGGATAGTCTCTTTAAAATGGAGAAAAAATCTTTCGGCAGGACATTCTGAGGCCTTTCTAGGTGCAACACCGCCATTGGACATCGCCTCAGCTATCTGGGCATAGTGCTCGTCTGTTAAGCGAACATACCTAGCATCGAGGTATTGATTTGCATTAGTGTTGCCTTGACTGGTATTTATGTAGTCGACTAATTCTTTGAGCATGGTGTAATCTGTAAGTTGCTTTGGCTATGAAATTTATCGATTATTTTTTCATATTAATTTTTTTGGCTCGATATATTTGATTTTGTAAATATCAAATATTGTTATCGTCATGGCAGCAATTATAGGGCCAATAAATAACCCCAGAATACCGAACTGTATAATGCCTGCAAGTGTTGACAGGACAGTAATCAAGGTATGGTCGAGTGCACTACTATGGTTCATTGTTTTGGAGAGCTTTTTGATAATAAAAGGTCGCAAAAAGTTATCAATTAAGGTGCCCGCCAATATAACTCCGAAAAACAAAATAATAAGTGCATTACCTGCCTCTCCTACTGCAAACAAATACAAAGATAAAGGGAGCCAGACAAGTAGGCCGCCAAGCACAGGAATGAAGCCTGCTAAAGCCATTGAGATGCCAAAAAATAATGCCGACAAGCCAACCATTGAGGCGCCTACTGCAAACACCAAACCTTGAAGGAGAGAAACCAGAAATACGCTCCCAACAAGGGTTACCGATAAGCCAGAAAACTGCCTTAAGAGGATGTCATTCAGTCTTTCATCGAGAGGCGAAATAGTTCTAATTCTTTCGATGATCGAATCACCATCAACATAGAAGTAATACAGCGAAAATATTGTGATGATGACAAAGAAGATGAACTGACTGGACAAAGTCAAGATACTTTTTAGAATCATGATGGCGAAGTCTTTGATAGTTATGACAATACTTTCAATGTTGTTCTTCACCGTACTGTCAAGAAACTCTCTAATTGTGTCGTTCAGTGGCAATCCTGCAACAGTCTGGTCAAATATTTTTCGAATTTCACTCATCTGGAAATTGTCTTCTAGCATGCGAATTAGACCAGTAACCTCAATACCGCTAACTAAAATTACATAGCTTAGAGGCAGAATTAACAGGATTGTTACTC
>CAJWNF010000069.1 GCA_913044155.1 uncultured Gammaproteobacteria bacterium | reverse complement strand
TTTGTGACAATTATAATGTGTTATTAATTGTCGATGAAATTGCCACAGGCTTTGGCCGAACAGGAAAACTTTTTGGCTGTGAACATGCAGATGTTTCACCAGACATTTTATGTTTAGGTAAATCATTGACAGGCGGATATATGACTATGTCAGCAGCACTTACAACGGCTGAGGTAGCAGAAACTGTTGGTGTGCTGATGCACGGACCCACCTTCATGGGTAGTCCTTTATCAAGTTCAGTTGCGAATGCTAGTATAGATTTACTTTTAAGTTCAGATTGGCAGACAAAAGTAATTGAAATAGAGAAAATTCTCAAGAAAGAACTATTACCTCTTAAGTCTAAAGAAACTATTTCCGATGTCCGAGTAATTGGCGCTATTGGTATCATTGAATTTAAACAACCGCTGGACATGCGCTCTACACAGGAAAGACTTATTGGAGAAGGAGTTTGGCTACGACCTTATGGAAAACTACTCTACACAATGCCGCCTTTTATCATTTCAGAGGATGAATTAAAAAGAATTACTCGGGCAATGTCGTATATATAGACTTTATATCAAATTATTAACGCAAATACCTTGTTGGTGTAATAATGCCGTCAACAGGAATATCCCAAGACTTAGCTTCAAGTTTATCGACCTCTTGACAATCAAAAGCTAAACCAAAAAGTTTTGGTACTCTGAAATTATTTCGCTTTTTTTGAAATTCTAGTGTTTTGTCATAGAAGCCACCTCCCATGCCTAGGCGGTTTTTATATTTATCAAAGCCAACTAATGGCATCAAAATAATATCTATTTTATGGGCGCCTAAAAGAGAAGTATGTATAGGCTCATTAATGCCAAAATGATTTTTTCTAAAATATTTTCCAATCTTAGCGAACCTTAATTTTTCTCCTGCCAGTATTGGCAAATAAACACTATATCCTTGATTTTTGAGAAAATTAATTATATTTTCAGTTTCTACTTCCCCATCGTTTGGTGTAAATATAGCTACATGTTTAGCATTCCTAAAGAGGGCATACTTCTGACATTGATGAAGGATATTTTTTCCTTTTAGCTTCCGACTATGGTTACTAATTGATTTTCGGCGTTCCCGTAGTTGACGGCGTAACTCTTTCATTCAAAACAATAATAAAAAAAATTGATTAATTTTAGCAGTACAATTGATGGAAAAACTACCTGTATACAAATTAATAGAGATAAACCAATAGAAGGGTCCGTTGTGCCGTGTTGAAATGGTCCTGAAGCACTTAGCTCAAGGTGGAAGTTCGATGTTTGCCGTAGGTTTCCCACTAATAGGTGGGCATACACAATAGCAACCAATCTCATCTCCTGTCATGTAATTAATCGGCTCAGGTAAATAAATCAAAGCACGAGCACAACAGATAGTTTCATTATCGCACTAGGTTTTATTAATTGCAATGAAGTTTCTTCTTTTTTTGCCACAATGGTCTAATTTTCTTTTTGGGTCGAAATGATTGTCCTTAAATATCAGTAAAACTTAAAAAAAAGAGTTTAGTCTGACATTGTAATATTAGTATAAAATTAGCCCACTTTTACTCACAGTGTGAGTATTTTTTTGTTTTTAGGAGTTTTAAATGACTGTTTTTTCAGCAATTTTCTTATTGTTTTTAATTATGGATCCGATTGGGAATGTGCCGCTATTTTTAAGCACTCTAAAAAATGTCCCGATTGAAAGAAGAAGAAAAATTATTATCAGAGAATTACTAATAGCCTTGTTAGTTTTGCTATTTTTTATGTTTACTGGGAAATATATTCTGCAATTATTACAAATAGCTCAATCTTCTTTAGGTATTGCTGGCGGCATTATGTTGTTTATAATTGCAATTAAAATGATTTTTCCAGGGCGTGGAAACCTATTTTATCATTCCGATAATATGGAGCCCCTTGTCGTTCCGTTGGCGGTTCCACTGCTTGCAGGCCCCTCTGCAATTGCGGCTGTAATACTAATGATGGCTCAGGAACCAAGTCGCTGGCTAGAATGGATGGTTGCTCTTGTTGTTGCTTGGCTTATTGCAGGAATTATTTTAGTTTCTTCTGAAACATTAGGCCGCAGGCTTGGCGTGAGAGCTTTACTAGCAATTGAACGTTTAATGGGAATTTTACTCATGCTGGTTTCTGTTGATATGATTCTTGACGGAGTAAAACTAACATTTAATATCTAAATCATTCTTTTCAGGTTATGTCAGATTGCTTGTTATATAGAATGCAATCGGGGCTATATATTTGCTATGCTTAGCCTGGCAGGATATAATGCAAACTTTTTTCGAGTTAAAGATGGCAAAGAATTTAGCGCCTATTGTGATGAAGTTTGGCGGCACAAGTCTCAGGGATGAGAGTTGTCGTGAAAACGCCCTAAATCATGTTAAGAAGTATGCTGAGGCTGGAGAAAGAGTCGTTGTTGTGGTTTCAGCTATGGGTCGCAAGGGTGAGCCTTATTCAACTGATACGCTTGTTAACTTGTTGAAAGAGGTTGGCCCCAGTATTTGTCCAAGAGAGCTAGATCTTGTGATGAGTGTCGGTGAGAGTATAAGCTCTGCCTTCTTTACTCACCTTTTGAGTCAAAATGGTTTGCCAGCAATCTCGTTTAATGGACGACAAGCAGGCATTTTGACAGATGACAATGCTGGTAATGCAGAAATACTTGAGATTAACCCAGAGCGAATCATAGAGGCACTTGATGAGGGTTACATTGCTGTTGTAGCGGGGTTTCAAGGAGTCAATGATAGAGGGGATATTCGTACATTGGGTCGAGGTGGTAGTGATACCTCTGCTGTAGCTTTAGCTGCCGCCTTGGACGCAGAAAAAGTGGAAATATTTTCGGATGTAGATGGTATTGCGAATTGCGATCCAAGGTTGGTTTCGGGATCAAGATATCTGGCTTCAATTAGTGTTGATCAGATGTTGGACATGGCTGATGAGGGTTCAAGAGTAATTCATCCTCGGGCAATTAAGGCTTCTTTGAAAACTAATACACCTATTGTTGCAAGAAATACATTTAGCGATTTACCGGGGACAATAATTTATCACGATAAGTCTTTAGATAAGGAGCGTGTTGCTATTGCACATCGTGAAAGCATGGTTTTGGTTGAGTGTGAATATAACCATGATGCAGAAAGTCGTGTTGATGGAGTGGTCAATATTGATTCAAAAAGGCTATTACTTAAGGACGATGTTTATTTGAGTGGAAAACTTTCTGAACTTGAAGGAAATCTTGGTTTTTATAAGTTGAGCAGAAACTGGGCGACTGTTTCTGTAGTGTTTAATTCTAAAGCCCCTGAAGCAAGTAAACTCGATTATGCTGAGTTACTACAGTCATCAAAGAATATCATCAGTTATCTACTGAAAGAGCCAAGAGTTAAGGAAACACTAAATTTTCTACACGCCAAATATACTTAGTAGATTTGTATAAAAAATCGATATAGAGATTATTGGTTTAAGGTTTATAGCCTCCATTACTAACGTAGTCTAAAAGCACATTAAGGGTAAATTCTGAGTCAAGTTCTGCTACTTTACTGACGACCAGCTCTTTAATATTTCCATCAGGTATTTCGATTACCTCATTATTCCACTCATTAAGGTAAGTCTCAGTATCACTTGCACCTGCAATAGTTGCCGCAGAATCAACTGCCTCCATAAAACGCCTATCTAATTGAACTTTTTCTACCTCTCTACGGCTTTTCTTTATCATCACTTGCGTAGGAATATCGCGCCACTTAATTATTGTTAGCTTCATTATTACAATGCACTAATCATCAATAGAAAACCAAAATTCTACCATCGAATAAGAGATTGAATTGTCGTAAAAGAATAATTATTTGTCAATTTATATCTATATATTATTTATCATAATAGTATAAGATTACTCCTTTAGTTAGTTTACTATTAAGATATGTTTTATAAGGGAGGCTGTCACTGTGGTGCAGTGGAATTTGAAGTAGAGGCCAGTGAAAAGATTATAGTTGTGTCTTGTAATTGCAGTATCTGTAGTAAGTCAGGCAATTTGCATTTGATTGTTCCTAAATCAAAGTTCAAACTCATTAAAGGGAAGGATAATTTGAAGAGCTATACATTTGATAGTGGTGAGGCTAAACACTTATTTTGTAAAACCTGCGGTATTAAATCTTTTTATATTCCAAGGTCTAACCCGGATGGTATTAGTGTCAATCCTTACTGCCTTAAGCCTAAGCCAAAAGAAATTATAATTGAGGAGTTTGACGGAATAAATTGGGAGAAAAATGCTCATAAACTGGCGCATTTAAGTAAATAGTTTTTAGTTATTTTTAGGTATATAATGCCGACTTTTATTTCAGTTAGTGTGATTTGGAGGATGTAATGAAAAATAAAGCTCAAGTTGTAGTTATTGG
>CAJWNF010000068.1 GCA_913044155.1 uncultured Gammaproteobacteria bacterium | reverse complement strand
TGTCTTTATTTATTGCATTGAATTGAGGCATTTCGCCGATAGTGTTATTAAAACTGAAGCCAAATTTAGAATGAGTTGCTCTATGTAGGCTTGCCAATGACAAACCTATTTGAATTTGGTAATTTTTCTGTTTCTTCTCTTCTATCCATTCTAGTACTTGGTATTGCTCAGATACCCATATTACTTCTGGTGTATGAACATAATCGCGAAGCAAATCAAGTTCAATTGCCTGATTAATCAAGTCTTTATTTGGCTTTTCTTGATACTTAACTAAGAATATGTCTCCTTTATCGGTCAATACTTTGTATATCTTTATCGTACTATCTTTAATTGCTATTTGACTAACAATATTGCAACTGAGAATGTTGTTAATTTGTGATTCAATCAACATTAACCTTGTTTGATTTGTTTCTTAAGGCAATCTAAGTAGGTATCTTCGTCTATTGGATCATTGTTTTTTTGAGATGTAAATATCATCTGTGCGATACAATCCATCATTAAATGCTCTACTTGATGAGGGTCTTTATGTATATCAAGTAGTTTTTGATAGATGTCTTTAATGCCTGCAGGTTGTTTTATAGAAAGTTGCTCTCTAAGCGACAAATGTAAATTAATGTGAAGAAACGGATTTACCTCTCCTTGTTCGGGGAAATATTCAGAGTCTATATTGTTGATTCTTTTTTGGTACTCAGGGTGAATTTTTATAATAGAAACTAGTTCTTTTTCTAGAGGCTCAAGTAATTGCTGGTTAGTGTATTTTTGCCAGGCCTTGGCTAAGAATTCTCGTTGCTGTTTTCTATCTTGATTAAACAGCATGAATGTTTAAGAGGTTATATATTTTTCTCTTCGTATTCACACAAGTCAAGTAAAGTACACTCAGAGCAGTGAGGTGATCTGGCTTTACAGACATACCTGCCATGAAGAATCATTAAATGATGTGCTGGCACTTTATAGTCGTCGGGAATGAATTTAATTAATTTTTTTTCTACTTCAAGGACTGTTTTTCCAGAAGCAATAGCAGTCCTGTTTGCGACACGGTAAATGTGTGTATCTACAGCAATTGTAGGTTGACCAAAAGCAGTGTTCAAAACTACATTGGCAGTTTTTCTGCCAACGCCAGGTAGTGCCTCAAGCTCTTTTCGGGTTTCAGGAACTTGTGAATTGTACTTATCAATTAGTATTCGACAGGTTTGGATTATATGTTTTGCTTTTGAATTAAAAAGACCAATGGTTTTTATGGTATCTCTCAGTTTATCTTCACCAAGTTCATAAATGGTTTCTGGAGTATTCGCCAGTGGAAAGAGAATGTCGCTAACCTGATTGACACTTTTGTCAGTTGCTTGCGCTGAAAGTGTTACTGCAACAAGCAGTTCAAATGGGGTTGAATAGTTTAGCTCGGTGGTTGGATTTGGTATTTGTTTGAGCAATCTGCCAAACATTTCACTACGGGTTTCTGCGTTCATTTAATGTACTTTTTTTGATAGCAAGTATGGGCGAATATTATACCTAATCTCAATGTTTTTTCAATATTGCTTTTGTTTGATGCATTTATAAAAATGATTGTGCATATTCTTCTAATTGAGTCCAAATATCAGATTTACTAGGTGCACTAATTTTTAGTTTTTCTAGACTCTTATAGAAATTTTCTAAAGAAAGGTAGCCGTTTTCTCCATTCTGCACTCGAGACTGAACAATCTCAAACCATTCTTCCTGCTCGCCCTCTGTAAGGGATTCAGGAAAATTTCTGGCTTTAAAGTTTAATAACAATTTTGATAATTTCTTATCCTTAAACTGTGGTTTAAATTTCTTTAGTTCATCTGAATTTAGATTTTGTATTTGGTTGCATATCAATCTATCAGTTTTGTCAATAAAGTTATCATAAAGCGACTGATCGATGTCTAGGGCGGGAGTTCTTTCAGAGTCCTTTGTATAAATGGATTTTATTTTCTCTGTTATTTGAGTTTGGTTATCCCTAATATAGGAAAGATTATCCATACATTTATCAATGTCAATTTGCAGCTGTTCAGTAATTTTGTTTTCAAGTTTGTAGACATTTGGTACAAACATAGGACTTTTGTTAAAGGCTAATTCTTTGATTTGAAGACGATCTAAGCCCTTGGGTAGTTTCTTTGAAAAAATTAGAGTTTTTAATTCTTCAGTGTCCAATTCAGTTAGAAGACTTGGATCCTGATCTAGATTAAAAACCAAAGCTCGATCAGAATACTCTGGATGGTACGCAAGAGCCGCTGTTAGACGGGTGCATGAGAGTTTGGCAGAGTAAATACCAGAGGTATGTAATAAGGGGGCAAATAGTTCAATTTTTTTGCTTACTTCCCTTTTGTCGCGTAAGCTAAGTGCATAATCAAATAATTTTGGCTGTGTAGTTTTGATTATTTTAGCTATCCCAATTGTAGCCTTAACGTCAGCAAGTGCATCATGTGCATCACTATGCTCAATATTATTTGCTGGGGCAAGTTTATCTAGTTTAAAGATCGGCTTGCTATTTTCATCATAGTGCCACTTTAGGCTATTATCTTTTTTTAATGCATAGCAAAAACGAACTACGTCAAGAATATCCCATCTTGAGTTTCCATTTTGCCAATGCCATGCATAAGGATCAATAAAATTTCTAAATAGAGTGTAGCGTGTGAATTCATCATCAAAGTTAATAGAGTTATAACCAACTATGCAAGTATCAGGGGCTGAGAATTCATTGTTTATTTTTGAAATAAATATCTTCTCAATTAAACCATTTTTTTCACAAATTTGAGGAGTAATGCCTGTTATTGAGCAAGCTTCAGGCGAAGGTAAACTATCATGTGTTGGCTTACAATAAAACATATGTTCATCAATAATGTTGAGATCTTCATCAGTCCTAATGCCAGCAAATTGAGCAATTCTTTGAGTTTTTGGTGACAAACCAAAAGTTTCGTAGTCATACCAAAAGAAAGTTTTCATGGTGTTTGGCTATCATTATTCTATAAAGAAGATTAAAGTTTAACGAAGATTTTACGACAACATATTTTAAATAATATTATTTCTTTAGATGATTGCAACTACTATTAAATAAATGATAGTAATCCAAAGCAATTTGAATTTCTGATTTTCAAACGTGCATACTGAACTGTATGAAGGTACAACTCTTCTGAAATTATAGACATTAAATACGCAGGCGCATCTAATGTCTATACAAAAAACTCAGCAAATAAGCTGAGTTAATCGGTTTTTAACTAGTAACTATTTTGGTACTACGTTTGCTGCTTGTGGACCTTTTTCACCATCTTCTAGCTCGAACTCTACTTCTTGACCTTCGTCAAGAGTTTTGTAGCCTTCAGATTCAATGGCTCTAAAGTGAACAAAGACGTCATCGCCGTCTTCTTGTTCAATAAATCCAAAACCTTTTTTTGCGTCAAACCATTTGACGCGACCTGTTGTTGTAGACATGAAGTCTCCTAAAAAAAATAAAAAGCGGGAAATATACAACTAAGAAAATTTACTGTGAAACCGAGAGTTAGTCAATCAACAACACAAAAGCAAACATCAGCTGAATCTTTACCAGCAGAAGCAATTTTACACTCAATAAAATAACTAAATATATCTATTTTAAGCATATTTTTTTTCATATTTATCGTTTTGATTTATATTGTGAGAACTTTTTATCCCTTCTGTAGTAAGGTTTTCTTTTTTTATTTCGTTTTATTGACTCTCTTTTGAAGCGTTTATCTTTTTCTCGAGTGCCACTAATATTGTTTTTATTTGTAAGTTCTTCTAGATTGAGTGTTTTATTAAAAATCTTTGTGTTATTTAATATTTCGAAGGTCTCACTTGGCATTTCATCTGGTAAATCTATAACAGTGAAATCCTGAAGAATTTGGATAGTGCCAATGTAGTCGCTACTAATTTCAGCTTCATTTGCTATTGCACCTAGAATATTGCCTGGTCTTATTTTGTCTTTATGACCTAATGCTATTCTATAACGCCGCATTTGTATTTGAGGGTATTCCTTTAAAGGTTCTGGCTGCAAAGAAATGGCAACTTTGTTCTTATCTTCGTCGCTGAATGAGTTTTGTTTAAAGTCTTTTTCGTTTAGAAGCAAGGGTTCTGAACCTTGAGCCATTAACGCCAATGCTGAAGCCATTTTTAGTACGTCAACCTCATTTTCTTTTTGGTAGCTAAGTACCAACTCTTCAAAAACACTCAAATCTTGATTGCTTAGTGTGTTCGCAATTCTCTCCTTGAAGTTCTTAATTCTTTGTTCATTAATGATTGCTGCAGATGGTAATTGCATAGGCTCAATTGGCTGTCGCGTTATTTTCTCTATTGTTCTAAGAATACGTTTTTCTCTTGAGGCTACAAATAAAATAGCTTTTCCTTGTCTGCCAGCCCTGCCTGTTCTACCAATACGGTGAACATAAGATTCTGGGTCTTGAGGTATGTCAT
>CAJWNF010000067.1 GCA_913044155.1 uncultured Gammaproteobacteria bacterium | reverse complement strand
TTGGTTTTTTAGTGCCATATTTAGAACGACCTTGCTTTCTTCCATCTACTCCGGTAGTGTCTAACGCTCCACGCACTGTATGGTAACGAACACCTGGCAAATCTTTAACACGACCACCACGGATAAGAATCACGGAGTGTTCTTGTAAATTATGCCCCTCGCCACCAATATAAGTTGTTACCTCCGCATGATTAGTTAACCTTACACGGGCTACTTTTCTTAGGGCAGAGTTTGGTTTCTTTGGTGTAGTTGTATACACACGAGTACATACACCGCGTTTTTGTGGACAACTATCTAGAGCCGGCACATTA
The DNA here is from genome assembly GCA_913044155.1 of uncultured Gammaproteobacteria bacterium. Next base: position 4,263 of record CAJWNF010000067.1, on the reverse strand, counting down.
CTTTTAGCAATCTTTTTCTTGCGTGGATTGCGAACCAATTGGTTAATTGTTGACATATTTTCTCTACTCCGGGGTATTTTCTAATTAATTGTCCCTATGACGCGGACAATAAAGCGAAGAATTATACTTTGGTGTAGCTACAAATGTCAATCAATATTGAGTATTTTTTAGAAGATTTCCTAGTAAGGAATTACAGGCTTTATGGATCATTTCGAATACTTCTTCAAACTTGCCCTCATAATACGGATCTGGTACATTTTGAAGATCAATTTCTGGAGCAAAATCAAGTAATAAATTAATTTCGGATGAACCATCTTCTGGACATATTGATTTCAATATCTCAAGATTATCAATATCCATTGCAATGATATAGTCGTAATAATAAAAATCACTTTCATGTACCTGTCTCGCTTTTTGATTGGACAAATCAACGCCATAATGCTTTGCAGTTAGTTGAGCTCTGCGATCTGGAGAGCTGCCAATGTGGTATGCATGGGTACCTGCAGAATCAATTTCAAACTTTTCATAGCATTCATGTTTATCAAGCAGTGAAAGAAAGGCGCCTTGTGCAGTTGGAGACCTGCAAATATTGCCCATACAGACGAATAATATTTTTGTTTTCATCAATGTTTTTGTCTCAATTACCTAATAACATCATTATAAAGCCCATGTTTGATAAATAATATTTATAATCTACCTTACGATTAAATCATCAAAGAACAGGTAATTTTATTTTGGACAGATCACTAATTGAAATTGCAAAGTCAGTCATTCAAACGGAAACTGACTCTATCTTAAAGCTAAAAAATAGGATTGATAATAATTTCGTTAAGGCTTGCCAACTTCTCGTCTCATGTAAAGGAAAAGTTGTCGTTATCGGTATGGGAAAATCAGGCCATATCGGAAGGAAAATAGCAGCAACACTGGCTTCTACAGGGACACCCGCTTTTTTTGTCCACCCTGGTGAGGCCGGCCACGGAGATTTAGGTATGGTCAATGCCGACGACGTCCTAATCCTTATCTCTTACTCCGGAAAGTCAGACGAAATAACTACTCTACTGCCGGCAATAAAGCAGCTCAACATTCCGATTCTTGCGATGACTGGTAACACTAAATCAATTATCGCAAAAACAGCTGATATTCATTTAGATGTTAGTGTTGAACAAGAGGCTTGTCCACATAACCTTACGCCAACATCTAGTACAACAGCGGCCTTAGTGATGGGAGATGCAATCGCTATAACGCTCCTAAATGCTCGCGGATTTACCCCGGAAGACTTTGCGAAATCGCACCCTTCAGGGGCGCTTGGTAGAAGGCTATTGATCCTAGTCTCTTCTATCATGAAGGTTGGTGATGATATTCCAATAGTTGTAAAAGAGACACCGCTAGTTGAAAGTCTTTTGGTGATGAGTCAAAAGTCTCTTGGAATGGTCATCATTGCTGACAATGAAGATTCCTTACAGGGAATTTTTACTGATGGCGACTTGAGACGTGTCTTAGAAAAAAATGCCGATATCCAAGGCCTTCTTATCGAAGATGTTATGACCAGTAATTGTAAATCTATAGGTCCTGAAAAACCTGCTCTTCTTGCCTTTCATATGATGGATGAGAATAGATTAAACTCTTTGCCCGTTGTTGATGCAAACAACCAAGTGATAGGCGCTATAAATATGCATACATTAATGCAAGCAAGAGTAGTTTAGCTCCTCTTTTTAGAAAGTGTTATGGTTTTACTACCTTTAATAGGACTTAATTTTTTCATTTTAAAGAAAAATGGATATTAATACACTTTTAAGTGGTATCACTAGGACCACTCATTCATTTGAAGTTGGTGGACTATCAATAAACACTCAAAGCCTTCAAAAGGGTGATATTTTTCTCGCCTTACAAGGAGAAAAAACACATGGAAGAGAGTACATCCAAAATGCTATTGACAAGGGTTGTGTCGGAGTTCTAATAGAAGGGTTTGATATTCAGTGTAGTGTTCCTAGTATTCGTATTGATAATCTAAGTTCACATCTTACAAATCTCGCAAAGTCGTTCTATCAGCAGGCAAATAATGTAAAGTTAATAGGAGTCACAGGTACTAATGGTAAAACCTCTGTAAGCCTATTTATCTCGCAATTACTCGAGCTATCAAACATTAAAAACGGCGTTATTGGAACATTGGGAATAAGCCATTTAGATATAAATACCTGCAATACTACTCCCGATATTTTTACCATTTACAAAACTTTAGAGCATTTTGCAAAAATTAATATTGAGATAGCTGTTATCGAAGTCTCATCACACGCATTAATTCAAAATAGAATTGCTGGACTTACCCTTGAACAGGCGATATTTACTAATCTTACTCAAGACCATCTCGACTATCATAAAGACATGAAGCAGTATCGTGCGGCAAAAGGCAAGTTGTTTAGTGATTTCAATGCGCAATCTATTATTGTTAATCGGGATGACGAAAGTCACTCCTACTTCATAGAGATTGCCTCAAGTAAAAAAGTCTCAACCTATGGATTAGATGATTTCACCAGCATTACTTCTAGTGCAAACGGCTTTATTTGTAACCTTAGTAATTACGTTTTCGAATTACCCTTGCTTGGAAAATTTAATTTGTCTAACATGTTGGCTGCATTTGCCAGTTTGAAGTCTTTAGGTCTCAGCGATAGCTCTATTATTCCAAATCTGACAAAGCTTAAGCCACCAACTGGCAGAATGGAAAAGCTAATAAATAATGATATTTGGATAGATTATGCGCACACTCCAGACGCTCTTTCAAACGCCTTAGATACAATAAAATCGCATTGTCCTAAGTCAAAACTAAGAGTGATTTTTGGTTGTGGCGGAGACAGAGACCAAGACAAAAGAGCTAAAATGGGAAAAATTGCCAGTGAACTTGCTGACAGTATCATACTAACGAATGACAACCCTAGAAGTGAAAGCCCAGAAAGTATTACTGATAACATTCTCGATGGTATTAACAGTGAAATTGATATACAAATTATCCATGACAGAGGAACTGCAATTAAAACCGCTGTAACAACTCTTAGAGAAGATGAATGCTTACTTATAGCAGGCAAAGGTCATGAAACCACCCAAACGATTGGCAATAAGGTATTAACTTTTAATGACAAAAAAGCTGTACTGGATGCTCTTATCTAACTCCAAAAACATTTTAGATATTGTCAATGGATATTCGTCCATAGAAAAGACAGTTGACTTTAAGGGTGTCTATACTGACACCCGTGAATATATCAATGATGGCCTTTTCATAGCCCTAGAAGGGGATAATTTTGATGGTCATAACTTCGCAAAAAGTGCTGAAAAAGCAGGTGCGAAATTAATTATCGCGCACAAAAAAGTCGACACGACTTTGCCAGTCATTATGGTCAGTAATACCGAAAAAGCTTACCAAAAAATAGCAGCTTGGCATCGCCAATCACATTCCCCCAAAGTCATCGCAATCACTGGCAGTAATGGTAAAACTAGTACAAAGAATATGCTCCATTCTATATTGTCTTTACATGGCAGAACACATTCAACTAAAGGCAACCTCAATAACCACCTAGGTGTGCCAAAAACAATCCTACAGCTAACAAGCGAACATCAATACTGCGTTGTTGAGATGGGTGCAAATCATCAAAACGAAATAAAGCTTCTCTGTGATATAGCAAAGCCCGATATTTCAGTAATTACGAATGCCAATAACGCCCATTTGGGAGAGTTTGGTTCTATTGAAAAACTAGTTAAAGCTAAAGGCGAGATATATCAATCCCTCGATCATGAAGGTGTTTCAATTATAAATAAAGACTCTCCTCATTCACAAACTTGGACAGAAATGTCTAACAGTAAAAAAAATCTTTTTTTTGGTGCTAACAGCAATATTTTTGCTGACAACATTCATCAACAAGCGCAATCCATAGATTTCAATCTACATCTTAACGGGGACGTAATAGACATCAACTTAGCGATGATTGGGCTTCATCAAATTGAAAACGCGCTAGCTGCAACTGCATGCGCTAGCGAGCTCGATGTAGATCTTTTATTTATAAAAAAAGGGCTTGAAAAATCAATCACAGAAAAAGGACGGCTTAATTTAATTAAGTGCAATGAATTCACTATTCTCGATGATAGTTACAATGCCAACCCACAATCTATGAAGGTTGCTATTGATGCCTTACAAACCTTTAAAGGTAAAAAGATCGCGGTACTAGGATCTATGGCTGAGCTAGGCGAGAATTCAGATCAGCTACACCAAGAAGT
>CAJWNF010000066.1 GCA_913044155.1 uncultured Gammaproteobacteria bacterium | reverse complement strand
TGAGTAGAGATTCGGTGACCCTTAGATAGACCTCTGTCTTGCCACTACCGGTAACGCCATGAATTAGAAAGCTATGAAAACTGTTTTGAGATTTTAGGACTGCATCAATTGCTGTTTTTTGTTCCTTCGTGGTTTCGAAATTGCATGGCGTTAGCTCTCTTTCATGGGCAGTAAGTTTTTTGACTACTGCTGGTTTGCCCTGTCTTAGGTTTTTCGGTAGGGCGCTGAGCAAGACTTCGCCGATTGGATGGTGATAATAGTTAGCTGACCAGAACAAAAAATCGAGTATCTCTTTCGAGAGGATTCCGTCCTTGTCAAGAACCTCTTCGACTGAACGGAGATTGTCATAATCACTCTTATTTTTTTCTGCCAAAACAACGCCAACAACCTTTTTGCGGCCAAAAGGAACACTGACTCTTGCGCCAATATTGACTTGATAATCACAAAGATAGTCAAATGTATTGTGCAAGGGTACAGCTATTGCAACTTCTATTATCGACGACAAAGTAAAATGTTTTAGGGATAAAATAAGTCATTTTATCAATATTCACAAGCCATGGTCGTTATTCAAAATATCATTAACGATAAGTTAGTAGATGTAGATAGGGTCAAAGATATCGCTCAGCGGCTGATGGATGATTTTGGTGTCGGAGAGAGTGAATTGTTAGTTCGACTTGTTTCAGCTGTCGAGATTCAGGTCCTTAATAATGAATACCGAGGAAAAAATCAGCCAACAAACGTACTCTCCTTTGCAAGCGAAATTCCGGTCGAGGTGGATGAGGTTATCCTGGGCGATGTAGTTATTTGTGTTGAAGTAGTTCGTGAGGAAGCTATAGTGGGCGACAAGGATTTTGCTGAGCATCTATCTCATATGCTAATACACGGAATACTCCACCTGTTAGGTTACGCTCATGATGAGTTAGAAGCTGCAAATAAGATGGAGTCAATCGAAATCGAATTTCTGGAAAAGCTCGGAATCAAGAGTCCATATACCTGAATCAGGCTTCTTCCATTTCTCCGAGACCTTCAATCGCTCTCAACTTGCCGTCAACATAGTACATTCTTAGTCGGTCACGCTCCCAGGGAGGGATATTTGCCTCTTGCAATACTTTTTTTAGTGACTGCGAGTGCTCTTTGTTTTGATGCTTTATGCGTTGCCCTTCGATTCTATAGCGAATCTCAAAGTTCGGTAGGTCCTTGAGCGATTCAAAGTATTCACAGTGTTTTGGTATGTGGGTTTGATTTTCATCAAAGAAATAAAGCTCCTTTTGATAGCGCCTTAGTTCATAGTGGCTCCAACTAACAATCGGCTTGGCATCGGCCTTCGCCTTAATCAGAGTGATTATTTCCTGGAGCACCTTTTTGGAGGGGGAAACATATCCCAGTCGACTTATATGGTGACGGATAACATTATCCATCCGTCTTTGCGATAATCTGACTAGCCCGTCAACCTGCAACCTGTCATTAATAATGAGGGAGTGGCTGTTTATATCAAGTTCAGCCAAATCACGCATCAATTCAAGGGCTTCGGATTGATGTTTAGCGCTTCTGGTAATATTTGCAGTCAGATTGCCAAACACTTCATTCAGCCTTGGCAAGAACTCAATTCTAAGAAGGTTCCTTCTAAAGTTAGTATTTTGATTGCTGTCATCTTCGACCCAGTCAATATGATTTGCTATTGCATAGTCCATTATTTGTTTTCTTGAGATTCCAAGGAGTGGCCGATATAATTCACAACCATTGATTTTTTTGATTTTAGGCATCGCCGCCAATCCTGCCACACCGCTACCTCTGAAGAGTTGCAATAATAGTGTTTCAGCCTGATCATCTTGGTGATGGGCTGTGCAGAGAACCTCGTTATCCTTTATTTCACTAAATAATGCAAGATATCGCTTTTTACGTGCATTTTCTTCGACGTTATATGTATTTTCGACGAAAATATCAATATTCTTATAGTCAATTTTTTGCATCTTGCATAGAGATTTGCAGAAAGTTTCCCAATGTTTAGAGTGCTTAGATAGGTTATGGTTAATATGAATAGCTCTAACTTTGTCAGGATAAAACTTTGATAGATAGTGGAGCAGGACGACAGAGTCAACGCCACCGCTAAGCGCGACAACTAGATGTTTGCCTTCAAGAAATTTATCCTTTTTCGTTAAATCTTCCAAAGCCTAAAAGTTTTTTGTGTCTCTCAGCGAGTAGTTTTTTAGTTTTTGTATCCTGAACCGATTTTAATTCCTTAATGAGAGCCTTTTTAAGTAGTTCACAGGCCTGCTCAGGGTCCCTATGAATACCGCCAAGCGGTTCAGGAATAATTTTATCAATCAGCTTGAATCGCTTAAGGTGCTTGCTAGTCAGTTTAAGGGACTCGGCAGCCACGCTGGCCTTTGAGGAATCTTTGTAAAGAATCGATGCGCATCCTTCAGGAGAGATGACAGAGTAAATGCTATATTCAAACATCATCATAGTGTCGGCCAAACCTATCGCAAGGGCGCCACCTGATCCACCTTCACCAATAACAACTGAAATGATCGGTGTCTCCAGGGTAGACATTTCAAACAGGTTTCTTGCGATCGCCTCACTTTGCCCTCTTTCCTCAGCACCAATTCCAGGGTATGCCCCAGGCGTGTCAATGAATGAAATGATTGGGAGTGAGAATTTCTCAGCCATCTTCATCAGTCTCAAAGCTTTACGGTAACCTTCAGGTCTGGTCATTCCAAAATTATGAAGCAGTTTTTCTTTTGTAGTTCTCCCTTTCTGTTGGCCTATAAAAATAAAAGAGTAATCGTCTATTTTGGCAATCCCGCCAATCAATGCTTTATCGTCACCGAATGAACGGTCACCATGCAGTTCGGTAAATTCATCAAAAATGGAGTCAATATAGTCCAGCGTGTAGAGCCTCTTAGGGTGTCTAGCTAGCTGAGAAATTTGCCAGTCAGTGAGCGAAGAGAATATTTTCTTGGTTAAAGATTCGCTTTTAAGTTTAAGTGCCTCCATTTCTTTAGAAATATCAGCGCTATCTTTGACATTTTCGAGTGCCTGGATCTTTCCTTCAAGTTCAGCGATGGGTTGTTCAAAGTCGAGGTAATCTAAGTTCATCTAAGGGCAATATAATAGGGTGTGATAATGTTGTGATTATAGCAGATGCTATAGCTATAATCTGGCAATGGACTGGCTCACACCACTCTCACTTACGATTACAACTTTTGTATATGCGATCTCTCCTGGAACGGTGATGTTTTTTGTTGGCGTGAGTTTGATATTTCTGTAAAGATAATTCTAAACAAATCTAAACCGTAAGCTCAATATCACGGTCGGTTAAATCTTGCATAATTGCCATCCGCATTTCCTCGCTATAGTCAAACCAGTCAAATATTTCATTCATGTGACGCTTGCAGCCGATACAGTAGTCATTTTTATTGTATTTACAAATACTTACACAGGGGCTTATTATTTGCCTTAGTTCGTTTTGCTCATTCATATTAGGAACGCAATTTTGTATTATCCGGGTCATAAGAGGCATTCATTGATACATGGCAATTCCGACTCCCTAGTGCAGTCTCTACAGTCAGTGATACACCTTCTTCGCAATGTTCTGGTTTCAGATAAGCAAACGCAATACTATGTCCTACTCGATGACCGTAGGCGCCACTGGTAATAATTCCACTCAGCTGACTGTCGGCAAAAACAGCCTCATTGCCAAAACACTCTGCCGGGATTTGGTCATCGAATACAAGGTAGGCTAGTTTCGTTTCTACACCTTTAGATTGCCTTTCTTTTATATCATTACAGCCAATAAAGTCGCGACTAAGGTCAATGAATCTTTCCATGCCCGCTTCAAGGGCAGAGATCTCTTCAGTAAATTCAGCGCCATAAGCGCGATACATTTTTTCCAGCCTCATAGAGTTAAAGGCTTGCCCGCCAAAATCCCGTATTCCAAATTCTTGCCCCATCTCCATCAAAGACTCATAGATAGAAATGAGTTGCCATGTTGGCATATGCAGTTCCCATCCAAGCTCTCCAGCATAAGAAACTCGCATCGCAAAAACTGGCGCTGAGTCAATCTTGATGGTGCGACAATCCAGCCAAGGAAAGGCATCATTGCTTAGATTCTCTTGGGTGCATTGTTGCAGAATTTTGCGAGCATTAGGTCCTGTTAAGAGCAGCCCGCCCCAGCTCTCAGTTATGTCTTCGATATTAACTTTATATTCTTTTGCATGCCATTCAAGCCATTGATAGTCCTTCACTTGAGATCCAATAGCGCCCATCAAAATAAATTCTTCTTGACTAATTCTGCTGATGGTTTGTTCAGCCATAATGCCACCTTTTGGTGCATGGAATAAGCTCAATCCGATTCTGCCATCTTTAGTGGGCAGTTTGTTGCAGGATAATTTGTCGAGAAACACAAACGCATCTTTTCCAGTGACTTTGAATTTTGATGTTCCACTAATATCGGTGACTCCGCAATGCTCCTGAACCGCTAAACATTCTTCAGCGACAGCTTCATGGGCTTCGCTATGTGACCAAGTATGGCTTTCACTTTTAATGTTTTGGGTTGTAAACCAGGAAGGCTTCT
>CAJWNF010000065.1 GCA_913044155.1 uncultured Gammaproteobacteria bacterium | reverse complement strand
CTTTAATTGAATGTTAAGCTAAGATTGGTATTAATTAATCCCTAATAACTTTCTTCTTTTTGTTGCCCAGGTCTGGATTAAATGATCCACTGCAAGACCGATAAACGCCACGCATAAACCAAGCATTAGACCACTTCCAATATTGCCTCCAGAAAAAAGTTGTTGCATTATTTCTTGGCCTAAATCTTCAGTACCAATAAACGCACCTATAATAACCATAAACAATGCAAAAACAACGCACTGATTGACGCCCAGCATAATATGTGGGAAAGCTAATGGGAACTCGATTTTAAACATACGCTGAAGTTTTGTTGCGCCCGACATATCCGCCGCATCAAGCAAAGATTCTGGTACATTTCTCAGGCCTTCTACGGTGTAGCGAGTAGGCGGAATAACAGCGTAGACAATGACCGCAATTAACACTGAAGTGTCAGTCACACCAAAGAGCATAATCACCGGAATAAGATAAATGAACGACGGAAAAGTTTGAAAAGTGTCACAAACCAAAAGAATGAATTTGGTTGCCCTCTTATTTTGCACACAGATTGCACCAACAATCGTACCAATAACAACAGAAACAATGACTGCAAACGTCAGCATATACATAGTTATCAAGGCTCTTTCCCACCAGGGTGTTAGAGCAATAAACAACATAAACGAACCAACGACAATCGCAGAACGAATGCCACCGATAATGTAACCAACACCCATTGTTAGAACAAAAGTTGCTATTGCTGGCATGGCCAGATAAGACGCTTTCATTGGCATCAACACTTCCACCAGTAACCACTTGTTAAATATTTTAATATCCGCTCTCCAATTTGAAACCATGTAGTCAACGCCTGCCTGCCAAAATGGCTCAGTGGTAATACCTTTGTTGTGAGGAATCAAATAAAAATAATTAATACCTTTTGCAGTATCAGCAAACATCCAGTTACCAAACCAAGCAAACAAAAGAGCGGCAAAGAAAACTGCAACAAACAAAAGAGCTGTTTTATTTCTCTCAACAAAAGAAAGGTCGGCAAAGTAGTCGGTTTGCTTATTGGCCCAAGCTAAAGATAATTTATCTAACACTACAGCAATCAGGACAATACATACTCCTAATTCTAGCGCTTGACCTACCCTTAGTTGGTTTAGAGCGAGTAATAAGTTAAAACCCAGGCCCATAGCTCCAATAAAAGAAGCAATCACTGCCATAGCCAAGCACTGCATAATTACCTGGTTGACGCCAATTAAAATGTCGCGCCTTGCAGTAGGTATCAAAACTTTAAACATCAGTTGATAATTATGGCAACCACTCATCCTGCCTGCATCTAAAACCTCTGGAGAGACTCTTTTGAGACCTAGCAAGGTGAGTCGAATCATCGGTGGCGTTGCAAAAATTATTGTTGCAACCGCACCCGCATGGTCACCAATACCAAAGAACACAATTATTGGTACCAAATACGCGAAATGTGGAAACGTTTGTGCAACGAGGAGCAATGGCGTTATTACTCTCTCAACCGTTCTACTCTTGTAGGCAAGCACACCCCAGATAACACCAAATAAAACAGAGACCGGCGCAGCAACCAACACAAAAGAGAGTGTCTGCATTGCGGGTTCCCATTGGCCGAATACAGCCAAGTAAATACAACTAAAACCAGCCAATATAGAAAGACCCACACCTTGAAGTTTATAACCCAAAATAAAAGCACCGGCAGTTAATACTGTCCAAGGAATAGCAGGGACACTGGAGTACCACTTACCCTTATTTTCACTGAGCCAATCCCAGCCGGATTGACCACTAAAAACATTGGCAAGTGAAACGACTGTCTCAAAACCACCAATCAATAATTCCCGAACTAAATTAATTAAAAACAATAAAGTGGCGCCAATAGCTCGGGTAAATAATCGAACTCGACCATAGTCTTCATAGTCTTCAATTTCTGGGTCGTAAACTGGTGTCAACCAAAATTCAAATATGAGGTACTGAGAAAAATCTTCCAACATTCTTGGTATTTCCCAAAACGTACTTCTTGTCACCTCACCAAAAAACCAGTTATACAAAGTAGGTATAAACAGAAGACCCACAATAATGCCAACAAAGCCCTTGCTAATAATTTGAAACCAATTGACACTTAACCACTGTGATTTATTGACACTCTCTGCAAAGCTTTTGTATAAGAGCCCAGCAGTTACCAATAAAGCTATTAGAACATAGGTGGCGGAAGTGTTAATGACAGGGTGATAAAAAGTCAGCTCAGGAATTCTAACGAGTTGAGGAGGAAGTTGCCAATTCAGAATCATTGACATGGATTCAGCAAAACCAGCCGAAGGTTGTATTTCTCCCTTAACAACAGACTTGGCAAATAGATGACGCTCTACTATCAAATCATGGTAGTGCCCTGTCATTGACATGAGAATAAAAAACACAATGAGGACAATGCCCAATTGCGTCAGTTTAGGGCGTTCAGATAAATAATTGATAAAGTTCATGGTGCTAGCCTTAAGCGTTGCTTTCTAGTGTTGAATTTTCACCAAATAACACATGAATTACTTTAGATGAATGTACAACACCAACAATATCATCATTTGCATTGAGTACGGGAACTGATTTAGGGTCGCCGAGCACAGCTTCGGCAACAGTTTCAATAATGGCATCTTCGGAGACCCTTAAATCACTAAAGTCTGTTTCATCGCCAACAGGCTCCATCACTGATTTAATTTTAAGAACCTTCTCCCTTGGAACATCCTCTGTAAACTTGCGAACGTATTCTGTTGCTGGATTAAGAACGATATTTGCAGGTGTATCCAATTGCTCGATAATGCCATCTTTCATAATAGCCACACGATCAGCAAGCCGAATGGCTTCATCAAAGTCATGAGTAACGAAAAGAATGGTCTTATTTAGGACACCCTGAAGCCTTAGAAACTCATCTTGCATCTCTTTACGAATTAACGGATCTAGCGCCGAAAAAGGCTCATCCAAGAACCAAATATCGGGTTCAACAGCTAGAGAGCGTGCGATTCCAACTCGTTGCTGCTGACCACCAGAGAGTTGTCTTGGGAAATAATTCTCACGACCAGTTAAGCCAACAAGGTCAACCATGTCTTTGGCTCTTTGCATGCTGTCTTTTGTGCTATTGCCTTTCACTTGCAATGGAAAGGCAATATTTTCTAATACGGTTTTATGGGGTAATAATGCAAAACTCTGAAACACCATGCCCATCTTGTTGCGACGAAGTTCTATCAACTCCTTATCACTCATTGAGGTTAAATCTTCACCCTCAATATAAATATTCCCTGCAGTGGCATCGGTTAGTCTTGAAATACAACGAAGCAAGGTCGACTTGCCCGAGCCTGAAAGACCCATAACCACAAGCATCTCACCCTTATTAACCTCGAAGGAGGCATTATTAACTCCGACTACACAGCCAGCTTTTTGAAATTCTGCAGCAACAACTTTGCCATTGGCATTTTGAAGCATTTTTTCGGCATTTTTGCCAAATATTTTATAAACGGAATCGCATTTAATTACAGGTTGCTGATCAGACATAATATCTTCCTAAATTCTTTGAAACAAATAAAACACTACAAGTATATATAAAAATACCCCTACCCCCTCATTATAATTAATTAAGAGGGCAAGGGTATTTGACAAACACCCCTTATTCTATTCGAATAAAGAGCGCTCTAGATTAAAAGATTATTTGGTGAAAGCCTGCCAAACATCCTCGTTATCTGCAAGCCACTTAGCTGCAGCATCTTCATGAGACATCTTATCAATATCAACTAGAGCAGCCATCTGACCGATTTGTCCAGTCGAGAAGTCTAACTTAGTGTAGGCTGTATACGCAGCTGGATGAGTCTTAGGGAACTTATAGTTCGCCGCTTTCTTCAACCAACCTCTAGGAGAACCACAAGCCCCGTCACCACCTTCTGTTTCACGGCAACCATAGAAGTATGGAGGAAACTCTATGAAGTAAAAACCATCACTATCCGTAAAGTTAGGTGTCCAGTTAAATATAATTATACCTTCTCCAGCAGCTTCTGCAGAATCAATAGCGGCCCAAAGAGCGTCTGCACTACCAGTTTGTTTATAAGTGTATTCATCATCTAAACCAAGAGCTCCAATACGATCTTCAAATAGATTCTTTCCGGTATCCGGATCAACGTGCCAAGGACCGTCTAAGAAAACACCTTTACCACCAGAATCGGCAGTGGCAAAAACTGATCCACAACCTTTAAGAGCTTCCCAATCTGGAAGTCCAGGACATAGATTTTGCTCTATTACGAAGTTAGGAACGCCCATATCTTCAATAGTCAAGGCAGAATGGGTACCAGCTTCTATTAGACCGCCCTTCTGCATGGCTGTATAGTAAGCGTGGCCAAAGGCTCCTTCCCAAACTTCGTGAGATATAGTAACGTCTCCAAGACGAATCGATTCATATACACCGTTCGAGTCAGCAGGAACGTAAGCTACGTTGTTACCCATAGACTCAAAAATACCACCAATCACGTAGGACATAACCACTTGGCTTGACCAGTTGTGAATTGGTATAACGATTGGCTTTGTCGAGTCAGCCGCAAGAGCCTGACCAGATACCGAAGCCAAAGTTAACGACAAAGCAGCTGCAGCTACCTTACTTGTAAACTTATTCATTTATTTCTCCTTTATAGTT